>NZ_DAMDAY010000003.1:70880-77116 GCF_032093475.1 Lysinibacillus sp.
GACGGGTCGTCTTACAGCAATGATTGCATTAATTGTAGTTCCAATTACGTTTGCAGTTATAGGTGGATTCGGAAGTGAAATGGGTCCGATGATGTTGGATGGAATTAAAAGTGTCGCTCCAACAGGGATTATGATTTTATTTGCAATTCTATTCTTTGGTATTTTGATTGATGCTGGTGTATTTGATCCAATCATTAAAACAATTCTAAGGTTAGTAAAAGGTGATCCTGTAAAAATTGCCATTGGAACAGCAGTTTTAGCTCTTTTGATTTCTTTAGATGGTGATGGTACGACAACATACATGATTACTATTTCTGCATTTCTGCCGCTTTATAAAAGAATTGGCATGCGACCAATTGTATTAGCTGGTATTGCCGTTTCAGCTTCAGGTGTTATGAATCTTCTACCTTGGGGGGGACCAACGGCAAGGGTTATGACAGCTTTGAATCTTGAAATGTCAGAGGTTTTTACACCCGTAATTCCTGCAATGATTGGCGGCGCTATCTTTGTTCTGTTTATGGCATTTATGTTCGGAAGAGAAGAAAGAAAGCGAATTGGCGTTATAGAATATGATTTTGAAGCTACAGCTCAGCTTGCTGCAACAGTAGAAGATGACCATTTAAAACGTCCAAAATTAATTGTCTTTAATTATGCTCTAACAATCGTCCTTTTAGTAGCATTAATTATGGAGTTATTACCACCGGTTACATTATTCATGCTTGGTTTTGCGATTGTGATTACTGTAAACTATCCAAAATTAAAAGATCAAAAGGAACGTATTGCGAATTATGCTGACAATGCATTATCTGTTGTTTCAATGGTTTTTGCAGCAGGGATTTTTACAGGAATTCTTTCAGGTACATCAATGGTAGATGCGATGGCAAACTCAGTTATTGATTATATTCCAGATGCTATGGGTTCACATTTTGCTGTTGTTACAGCGATCCTTAGTGCACCATTTACATTCTTTATGTCAAATGATGCCTTTTACTATGGAGTACTGCCGCTACTTGCTAAGGCAGGAGCAGTATATGGCATTGATCCAGCCTTAATCGGTAGGGCTTCCCTTTTGGGGATGCCAGTCCACCTTTTAAGTCCACTTGTTCCATCTACTTATTTATTAGTCGGTATGGTTGGAGAAGATTTCGGCACATTACAACGTATCTTCTTAAAGTGGGCATTCGGCTCTACAATTGTCATGATTATTGTTTGTGTAGTATTAGGAATTTTTCCTCTTTAATGAATTATCGTTACGCAATATCTCTTATCCATAAAAACAGAATCGGCAAATCAATCTGTTTTTATTTGGATAATCAACATAATTAAACATTTCAATCTAAAAACGCCCAGAGTATAATCTGAGCGTTTTTATTACGCTTTAATATGTACAATCAAGCGTCATCCCCACCCATTTAAGATTATTGCATTAGGTTTGAATAGATAATTTTAGAACCGGATATAAATATAAAAAAATTGAAAGGAACTAGTTATGGAATTTTATAAAGAGAAGGAAATCTATTGTTTTAGCTGTCGAAAAAAAACTATATTTACCTGTAAAGATATGCATAACAAAATTGGGGTAGACAGCCATTGTAGCGAATGTTCAGGTATTTGGTTTGAGTGGCAAAATAGAGCAGTTGAAAGAGAAATGGAAAAATGGATTGAATATAATAAAGGGCTCCTTAACTAGTTTTAGGGTGGTTAGAGGTTTTGGGACTATCCAAAATTAATCTATACCGATTGTAGCTTAGTAGAAAATAAAATCATTTACCTCTATTTTTCTTAGTAGTGAAATGATTTTTTTATTAGATTAATTTCCATAATTTATTATTTTTTATATAAAGATGTAACCTTTTAAAATAGTAAAACGTTTAATATAGTAAGCCAAGTAATCAAAAGGTGTTTATATTTTTAAGATAATGTGGGTGGGTTTTCAACTAATTAAGAAATAGTTATGTATAACTTATACAAAGGAGTGTTTTTATGAAAAAGCTATTGATTATAACAAGTTATTTAGGGTTTTTTCTATTAGGAGGTTTGACTTTTACGTACTTCTCAACATCTGAAGCGGCTAGCATTACGAAAAAGATCGAAGTAGTTCAGGATAAGATTAGTTATTATGTAGATAAAGTTGAAAAAGTACCCCCTGAAGGTCAATCTGGATTTATCTATCAAGGCACTACATATGTTCCAATGCGCTTTGTTGCTGAGTCTTTAGGAGAAAAGGTGACATGGGATGGGAAAACTAAATCAGTTTATATTGGTGATGTTCCAAAATTTATCTCTTTAAAAGATGTAAAGCCTATTGGAAGTGAGGAAGACCACTTCTTCCACAATCCAAGCACTGTCGTTATTAGTACAGGAGAGAAGTTTGAACAATCCTATCAGCTTGGTGGTTATCATGGCGGAGGAGCTGTACAAGATCATACCGTTGAATATTTAGCTAACGGAAATTATAAAGGATTCGAAACATATTTGGCGCCAGTTAAAAAGTTAGTAGCTGGTTCTTCAGGTATAGGGTCCTTGAAGATTTATGCGGATAATAAATTGATTTACGATAGTGGCTCAATAAAAGACAAGGTGAAGGTAAATATTAATTTAGAGGGAGCTACAAAAGTGAAATTTGAAATTGTAGGAAGTGGATTAGGTATATTAAATCCTAAATTTGTTCAATAATCGTTACGTTAATAAACAGAGAAGATGACATGTTGTCATCGTCCTAGTATTGGTATCTATTTATTAAATGCTAAGTTACAAAATAAGCGGGTAAAAGTATTTAATATCATTTAGAGTAAGACGTGGATGATGTAAAGCCGTCTTATTAAAAGTGAATTTTTCTCGTAAAAGTTAGATTACTTTCTAACTTTTGCGAGTTTTTTTTATGCATGCCTAGTAAATAGTATTTTATTTCCAACAATCTAAATAGTCGGATTATTGTTGCAACACTAAAAAAATCATGATAATATTAGTAAAACGTTTTACTAAAACGTTTTACTTGTGAAGGGGATGAACATATTGAGAAATAAACGAATTGCAACGATTGGGGATGCAATGGTCGTTTTTAATCCATCTAAGACAGGTCCTCTACGTTTCGTTCCTTCCTTTGAGCGAGCTGTTGGTGGTGCAGAATTAAATTTTGCAATAGGTGTTACACGTTTAGATATGGGAGCAAAATGGATTAGTTGTATTGGAGACGATGAATTTGGCAAGTTAATTTATAACTTTGCGCGTGGTGAAGGAATCGATGTATCACATGTTTTACGAACACCCCATATTCCAACGTCTATCTACTTTAAAGAAATTCGGGAAGACGGGGCAGGTAAATCGTTTTATTACCGTAACCCATCACCTCTACTTGAGTTGACAGAAAATCGTATAGATGAGTCAGTACTTGATGATGTGGATTTATTACATATTAGCGGAGTGTATTTAGCAGTATGTGAACATAACATTCAAGTTGCATTGAAATTAATTGCCTTAGCACAGGCAAAAAGTATTCCTATATCCTTTGATCCAAATTTACGTTTAAAACTATGGTCTATAGAAGATGCCAGAGAGGTTTATGAAAAAGTGTACCCATCTATCAATCTTCTGCTAACAGGACAGGATGAATTTGAACTTTTATTTGAAGGGCGAACAGTTAAGGACGTTCAAGAGAGTTATAAAATAGATGAAATTATTGTAAAAAAAGGTGAGCAAGGTGCAACGGTTTATACAGCCACTGAGCAGTATGATCGAGAGGCTTTTACTATTCGTGCTATTGACACAGTTGGAGCAGGGGATGCATTTGATGCGGCCTATGTCTATAGCTATTTAAATGGTGATGATATCGAAGAACGTCTCCGTTTAGCCAATGGCGCAGGTGCATTGGTAGCAACGATTAAAGGAGATAATGAGGGTCTTCCATCATTGCAAGAGTTAAGACAATTTATCGGCGACGAAAAATTAATTGAACGTTAGGGGTTGTCAGGAGTGCAAAAAATTGAAATTTTGAAAGCGTTGTCAGATGCAAAAGTTGTCGCTGTTATTCGGGGACGTTCACCCGAAGAAGCGACGGAAATTTCAAAAGGTGCCATTACAGGTGGCATTCGAGCAATTGAAATAACGTATACAACACCTTTTGTTGAAGAAACCTTTAAAGCATTACGCGATTGTGATGCAATAATTGGAGCTGGCACAGTATTGGATGTTGAGACTGCACGTCACGCCATATTAAACGGTGCAAAATTTGTGGTTAGTCCTAGCTATAATGCTGCGATTGCGAAGCTTTGTAATCGTTATAGCATACCGTATTTACCAGGGTGTATGACTATTACAGAGATGGTGACAGCCCTTGAGGGTGGTAGTGACATTATAAAATTATTCCCGGGAAATCAATATGAACCAAGCTTTATTAAAACTGTTAAAGGCCCTCTCCCAAATATCACAATTATGCCTACAGGCGGTGTGGGTTTAACTAATATGAATAAATGGTTAGATGCTGGTGCGGTAGCGGTTGGTATTGGAAGTGATTTAAATAAAGCATTTGCAACAGATGGCTATGAAGGTGTTGTAGCTCAAGCAAAAGCTTATATGGAAAATCTATCAAACTAGGAGGTAACAAGTATGAATATGACTTTTAGATGGTATGGTCGTGGCAATGATACAGTGAAACTAGAAGATGTGAAGCAAATACCTAATGTAAAGGGGATTGTTTGGGCACTCCATCACCTACCAGCAGGGGAAGTATGGTCTAAAGAAGCTATTCAAGATGAAGTTGATTATATTCAGTCTTTTGGATTCCATACAGATGTCGTAGAAAGTGTCAATGTCCATGAAGATATTAAACTAGGATTGCCAACACGTGATCAATATATTGAGAACTATAAACAATCTATTCGGAACCTTGGTGAAGTAGGTGTTAAAGTTATTTGCTATAATTTCATGCCAGTATTTGATTGGACACGTACAGACTTATTCCATCCATTAGAAGATGGCTCAACGGCTCTCTACTTCGACAAGGAGAAGGTAATGAATTTAGATCCACAAGAACTGGTGAATGAAGTAAGTGCTTCTTCGGATTTAACCCTTCCAGGATGGGAACCTGAACGATTAGCTCGACTTTCAGAATTATTTGAGTAGTACAAAGAAGTTGATGAAGTTAAACTTTGGGATAACTTAGCTTACTTCTTACAAGCTATTTTACCAGTTGCAGAAGAAGTAGGTATTCAAATGGCGATTCATCCAGATGATCCACCGTATTCAATCTTTGGCTTACCGCGCATTATTACAGGATCAGAAAGCTATGAAAAATTAATTAAAATATCTGATTCAAATGCGAATGGCTTTACGTTTTGCTCAGGTTCAATGGGAGCAGACCCACAAAATGATATGGTAGCAATCGCTGAAAAATACGCACATCGTGCTCCGTTTGCCCATATCCGTAATGTGAAAATCAAGGAAAATGGTAGTTTCTTTGAAACATCGCATTTTACATCGGATGGCTCAATCGATATTAAAAATATTGTCCGTACATTAAATGACCAAAACTATGAAGGCTATGTTCGTCCAGATCATGGTCGTCATATTTGGGGCGAACAATGTCGTCCAGGCTACGGCTTATATGATCGTGCACTTGGCATTATGTATTTAAATGGTCTTTGGGATGCTTATGAAAATCTAAAGAAATAGGTGACATGTATGAAAGCACTACAAGTAATGAAACCTTTTGAAATGGCTTTAATTGATGTAGCAGAACCAGTGATAACAAATTCAACAGACGTGCTTGTACAAACAGCATATGTTGGAATATGTGGCTCAGATATGCATATTTATCATGGTTCGAATCCATTAGCGACATTACCTCGTATACCTGGGCATGAAGTTGTTGGACGTGTATTAGAGGTTGGCCAAGAGGTACAAGGATTAAAAGTGGGTGACAAAGTTGTTGTCGAACCAATTCGTTATTGTGGTGAGTGCTACGCTTGCCGTAAAGGACAACCAAACGTCTGTGAACAGCTTTCTGTTTTTGGTGTTCATGAAGATGGAGGTATGCGTGAGCGTTTTGTAGTTGCAGAAAAGCAATTGCATAAAGTAGCAGATCACACACCTTTTGAAGAGGCTGTCTTAATCGAACCTTACACAATTGGCGCACAAGCCGTATATCGTGGTGAACTACAGAAAGGTGAAACCCTATTAATTCAAGGTGCAGGACCGATTGGCATTTGTATTTTAAAGATGGCTAAATTAATGGATGC
>NZ_DAMDAY010000003.1:77126-100765 GCF_032093475.1 Lysinibacillus sp.
ATTTCTGATTTGGATCCAGCTAAGCTTTCATACGCAAAAGAACTTGGAGCGGATGAAGTTGTCAATGTAAAGGAACAAGATTTATTAGAGGCTGTTAATCAATGGACAGATGGAGTAGGTGTCAATGTATCTATTGATGCGGTATGTATTCCACTAACATTTAAGCAATCGATCGATGCTGTTTCAGTTGCTGGAAGAGTGGTAGTTCTTAGCTTTGGAGAGGAAGCCATTGAGCTTGCCCCCCTACCAATCACGAAAAAGGAATTATCGATAAAAGGATCACGTTTACAAACATTCCAATTTGAAAACGTAGTGAAGCTTGTTGATGCTGGGAAGCTACAGCAACAAGGTTTAATTACACATACTTTCTCATTACATGAAGCAAAAGAAGCCTTTGAATATATAGAAAAAAACCCAAATGAAGTACGTAAAGTTATTTTAAAAGTAGGTGAGAAAGGTGCATGAAGCATTACAAAATAAAGTTGCCGTTGTAACAGGTGGTAGTGGTGTTCTTTGCTCAAAGATGGCAAGGGAATTGGCTAGGCAAGGTATGCGAGTTGCCATTTTAAATCGTACAGCACAAAAAGGAGAAGCAGTCGTCCAATCGATTAAAGAAAATGGTGGAGAAGCTATTAATTTTACTGTGGATGTTTTAAACAAAGAATCATTAATAGCAGCGAGACAAGCAATTTTACAGCGTTATGGTCAAATTGATGTTCTTATTAACGGAGCGGGTGGCAATCATCCAGATGCTATTACGGCTGATGAAGTATATAAAGAAGAATCAATTACACCCAATTTCTTTGAATTAACGGCAAACGGTTTTGAAAGCGTATTCTCGAATAATTTTACAGGTACGTTTATAGCTTCTCAAGTTTTTGGAGAAGCATTGCTGAAAACGAAGGGGACGATTATTAATATTTCATCCATGAGTTCCTATGCCCCTATGACAAAAGTGCCTGCATATAGCGCGGCAAAAGCAGCGATTAATAACTTTACGCAATGGATGGCTGTGCATTTTGCAGAAGCAGGTCTACGAGTTAATGCCATCGCACCTGGATTTTTTATTACTGAACAAAACCGTAATTTATTGCTGACTGAAGATGGATCACTAACAACCCGTTCAGAAAAAATTATTACAGCTACACCACAAAAGCGTTTTGGAAAACCACAAGATTTATTAGGAACATTATTATTTTTAGCTGATGATACATACTCAGCATTTGTCACTGGCGTAACGATTCCTGTTGATGGTGGATTTATGGCTTACTCCGGCGTTTAACAGAGGGGATTTATTTCAAATTTAGGGGTGAATGATATGAAACAACAAGGTATTTTTGGAGATGGCAAAACGGTTGTTATTGTCATGCTATTTTTAGCGGGTGTAATTAACTATTTAGACCGTTCAGCATTATCAATTGCAGCACCATTTATTCAAGAAGATATTCATCTAACGTCAACACAATTAGGGATTATCTTTAGTAGCTTCTCTGTTGGGTATGCCATTTTCAATTTCTTAGGTGGAATGGCTTCCGATAAATTTGGTGCCAAGTTAACGCTATTTGTAGCAATGATTGTATGGTCTTTATTCAGTGGAGCAATGGTATTAGTAGTAGGGTTTGCTTCATTAATTATTGTTCGTATTGTATTTGGTATGGCGGAAGGGCCACTATCCTCAACCATAAATAAAATGGTGAATAACTGGTTCCCAGCGGATAAACGTGCCTCTGTAGTAGGGCTAGCCAATAGTGGTACGCCACTCGGTGGTGCGATCGCTGGTCCAATTGTTGGTTATATAGCATTAGCATATGGCTGGAAGTATTCATTTATTGCGATCATGATCCTTGGATTTATTTGGGCAATTGTATGGTTTAAAGTAGTAAAAGAAAAGCCGAACAAAGAAGACAGTGTAGAATCAATGGCACAATTAGAAATTGCAGCAGAAGATATCAATCATAGTCGTGGCCTGTCTTATTATTTAAAACAGCCTACAGTATTATTTACAGCCTTCTCATTTTTTGCCTATAACTATATTCTGTTCTTTTTCTTGACTTGGTTCCCAAGCTACTTAGTGGAAGCTCGTGGCATGGCTGTTAAAGATATGAGTATCGTAACAGTTATCCCATGGATTTTAGGATTCCTAGGTTTAGCATTGAGTGGGATTGTATCAGATTTCATTTATAAACGCTTTATGCGTAAGGGTGTTTTATTCTCTCGTAAAGTCGTTCTAGTTACATGCTTATTCTTAGCTGCTATCTCTATTGGCTGTGCAGGTATTGTAACAACAACAATTAGTGCTGTTGCGCTTGTTGCCACTTCCGTTTTCTTCTTATATTTAACAGGGGCTATTTACTGGGCCATTATTAATGATGTGGTGGAATCTAAGTATGTTGGATCTGTTGGTGGATTTATGCATTTTCTTGCAAACACGGCGGGGATTATTGGACCAACTTTAACAGGTTTCCTAGTAGATAAAACAGGAACGTTCTCTGCTGCTTTCCTACTTGCAGGTGGCTTAGCAGTCATCGCTTCATTAGCAGTTATTAAATTTGTTACACCAATAGTTCATAAAGAAATAGCTTAGAAATAGAAAGGATGGATTCAAATGAACAATCAGTCAGTTATTAAAATCCATCCGATGGACAATATTGTCATAGCCTTGAGTGATCTTCCTCAAGGCTTTTTACTTCCATTGGATGGGATAGAAATAACGTTACAGCAACCAGTACAACGTGGGCATAAGATTGCCATCACAACTCTTTCTAAAGATACACATATCACAAAATATGGTTTTCCAATTGGTCATGCGACAGAAGAAATCCCATTAGGTAGTTGGGTTCATTCACATAATATGAAAACCAATTTATCAGGAGAATTAAGCTATGAATTTAAACCCAAAACACATCCCATAGCAGAGCCTCGTCATGTACAGCGCACGTTTAAGGGCTATCGTAGAACAGATGGTCAGGTTGGCGTGCGGAATGAAATCTGGATTATTAATACGGTTGGTTGTATTAACAAGGTAGCTGAAAATTTGGCGAAGTTAGGCAATCAATTATTAAAGGCTGACAATTTTGATGGTGTACAGCATTTCGCCCATCCATATGGTTGCTCACAACTGGGTGATGATTTAACGTATACACAAAAAATTTTAGCTAATTTGGTTCACCACCCTAATGCAGGGGCGGTCATTGTATTAGGGCTTGGATGTGAGAACAATTATATTGAGTTATTTAAGAAAACAGTCGGGCATTATGACGAACAACGCGTAGCCTTTTTAAATGTTCAAGAGTCAGCAGATGAAATGGAAGAGGGTCAACAATTGCTGGAAAAGGCCTTTGACTATGTGACGACATTTAAAAGACAAGCATTACCTATTTCAGAACTGAAAATTGGTTTGAAATGTGGTGGTAGTGATGGTTTCTCTGGCATTACAGCTAATCCGATGATTGGCCTATTCTCTGACCAATTAATCTCAGCAGGTGGATCAACGGTGTTAACGGAAGTTCCAGAAATGTTTGGTGCTGAACAGATTTTAATGGAACGTGCAAAAGATGCCGCTGTTTTCGAGGATATTGTGCATTTAGTAAATGATTTTAAACAGTATTTTATGAAATATAATCAACCTGTATATGAAAATCCCTCTCCAGGAAACAAAGCGGGTGGAATAACAACATTGGAAGAAAAGTCACTTGGCTGTATTCAAAAAGGTGGATTCCAAGAAATAAAAGAGGTGCTTGATTACGGCGACCGTATGTCAACAAAGGGGCTACATCTACTAAATGGCCCAGGAAATGATCTTGTATCAACAACAGCACTTGCCGCAACAGGCTGCCAAATTGTTCTTTTCTCAACAGGTAGGGGAACACCGTTTGGAGGACCTACACCTACAGTTAAAATTTCAACAAATACTCCACTTTATGAACGCAAAAAAAATTGGATTGACTTTAACGCAGGGCAGTTAGTGGATGGTAAGCCTATGGATGAAGTAGTCGATGGATTTATGGAGTATATATTAGCGTTAGCTTCAGGTGAAGTACAAACGAATAATGAGAAGTATGGTTTCAAAGAAATCGCCATTTTTAAAGATGGCGTGACGATGTAGGAGAGAAAATGACATGAAGCATCCTATTAAAATTATGCAAATAGGTGATGGGAATTTTATTAGAGGCTTTTTTGACCTAGCGGTTGAAAAACTTCAAGTTCCTTGCAGTATCGTTTCCGTTGCAGCGACAGCAAGAGGAAAAACGGTCAAACAACTAGAAGAACAACAGTTGCAATTCACTGTGATGGAACGAGGGTTAAAAAATGGTGAGGTTGTAGAAGAAGAAACCACCGTTAAGGTTATTCAAGATACTATTCATCCATATGTGAACTGGCATTCATTTTTGCAATATGCGCAGTCAGAAACACTTGAAATGATTGTGTCAAATACAACAGAGGCCGGAATTTATTACGAAAATATCCCTTATCCAACTGCCTGTCCAACAAGCTATGCAGCAAAGTTAACAGTCTTCCTAGAACAATATTTCAATCATTTTCAAGGTGAAAAACAACTGGCCATTGTGCCTCTGGAATTAATAGAACAGAATGGTTCTACCCTAAAAATTATTTGCCTACAGCATGCTAAAGACTGGAACCTGCCTACAGCATTTAATGAATGGCTTGCTACTTTAACTTTTTGTAATACACTAGTAGACCGTATTGTAACAGGTTATCCACAAGATTATCACGGTGAAGATGCCCTTTATACAGTTTGTGAACCCTATTTCCTTTTTGTAATTGATCAGAAAGAGCCGTTTAAACATTGGCCAACAAATAATGATTTACCTTTTGTATTTGATGATTTAGACATGTATCGGAAACGCAAAGTTGCCATTTTAAATGGTAGTCATATTTTGCTTTCAGCATTTGGGAAAATTTTTCAATATACAACTGTAAGAGATGCATTTTCTAACACAGGTATTCGAGCATTTATTGAAAAAGTAACAAATGATTTTACCAAACGATTTCAAGTGGATGAACACTATCAGCAAGATGTTTTTGAACGTTTTTTAAATCCATTTATTGAGCATCAGCTATATGATATTCAATTAAATGAGTTATCAAAGTGGCAAACGCGAATTGCACCATACGCCGAAACAGAAATATACTATCAAGCTTTAGCGTTAGGAATCTATGCAATGAATCCAAGACGCTTTTCCATGCGTGAATCGGATCAGATTATTGAAATACTGACTGAAATCCATAACCATTTTGAACAAGGTCAAACAGAGCCAATGCAACAATTTATTGAAGAACATTTCCAGTGTGATGCAACTAAGGTTATTCAGCAATTATCCACAATTCATAGATTATTGGAGGAAATAGCATGCGACAATTGATCATTAATGAACCATTTCAAATGGTGGAACGTGAGGTAGACAAGCCAATTATTAAAAAAAGTCATGATGTTCTATTAAAAATCACACATATTGGCGTGTGTGGAACAGATACACATGCTTTTGCAGGTGAACAGCCATTCTTTAGTTATCCACGAGTGTTAGGCCATGAACTAGCTGCTATCGTGGAGGAAGTCGGTGAAGCAGTTAAGGACATCCACGTAGGAGATCGTGCAACAGTTATTCCATACATTCATTGTGGAGAGTGTGTTGCATGTCGTCGAGGTCAAACAAACTGCTGTAAATCTTTGAAAGTATTAGGTGTACATATGGATGGTGGTATGGGCGAATATATCGTAGTTGATGACAGTATTGTCATTACAGATAATGCTGTATCAGGTGACCAATTAGCCATTGTGGAACCATTAGCTATTGGTGCCCATGCAGTACGTCGTTCGGAACTAACAGAAAATGATACGGTACTTGTTATCGGTGCAGGGCCAATTGGATTAGGAGCAGCACGTTTTGCTAAGTTACGCGGTGCAAAAACAGTATTAATGGATTTGAACGAAGAACGTTTAAAAGAAGGACAGGCATGGTCGGAAGCGGATGGTGTGATTGTTGGTAGCCATGACATAATGGCGCAGTTACATGAAAAATTTAATGGTGAACTTCCTACAGTTGTCTTTGATGCAACAGGTAATCAACAATCAATGGAATCTTCATTCCAATACGTAGAAAATAGCGGCACATTAGTATTTATTGGTTTAATGAAGAAGACCATTACATTTAATGATCCTGAATTTCATTCAAAGGAATTAACGTTAAAGAGTAGTAGAAATGCTACTTTAGAAGATTTTGAGACAGTGATGAACTATATGCAGTCAGGAGCGATAAAGCAAGGCTATGTTACGAAAAATATTGCATTTGACGAAGCGATTTCTTACTTTGAGGCAAAACAATATAACACGAACAAAGCGCAAATTTATTTTAAATAATGGGGAGGACTTTCAATGAATATTTCTGTATCAGCATTAAAAGAATTAGTTGCTCAAAAATTCACAGCTCATGGTGTTGACGCTGAAACTGCGGCGCAAGTAGCAGATGTTTTGATTTATGCAGATTTACGTGGTGTCAGTTCTCATGGCGTTATGCGTGTGGAACATTATATAACACGTTTAAAGGCAGGGGGCATAACGAAAAACCCAAATTTTTCAGTTGAAAAGCGTGGCACAAATCACCTTCTATTTAAGGGGGATAATGGTTTTGGACATGTTATTTGTAAGGAAGCAATGGATGAAACGATTAAAATAGCAAAGGAACATGGCTCATGTACAACGATTATTCAAGAAAGCAGCCATTGTGGGGCACTCGGCTATTTCCTTGAACAGGCTACGAGCGAAAATTTAATTGCTATCATGTGCTCTCAAACCGACTCAGCAGTTGTCCCTTTTGGAGGAAAAGAGCCTTATTTTGGCACGAATCCGATAGCTTACGGTTTTCCAACAGACGATAAACCAATCATTTTGGATATGGCAACAAGTAATGTGGCCCTCGGGAAAATTTTATATGCACGTGAAAAAGGAGAGACAATCCCTAATACATGGGGAGTTGACGTACAAGGGGCGCCAACTACAGATCCTCATCAAGTAAAATCTTTAACACCGTTTGCAGGGGCAAAAGGATATGGTATGGCACTTGTAGTAGATGTTCTCTCCGGAATTTTAGCAAGTGCAGCTTTTGGTCCACATATTTCAAAAATGTATGGTGATTACGAACAAAAGCGTAATCTAGGACAATATTTATATGTATTAGATCCAAATATTTTTGGAGATATTGATCAATTCAAAGCAAATATCTCACAAATGATTAATGAATTACATGATGCTCCAACGGCACCAAATTTTGATCAAGTACTGGTACCAGGCGAAATTGAACAGAAACGAAGTGCGGAAACAATGGAAAAGGGCATTGATTTACCTGAACAAGTGTATAACTATTTGAATAGTTAATTTAACTAGTAAAGTATGCTATGCTACATAATACCAAGGAGAGTTTTCATATTTATAGGTAGGAGATTGATTTTAGTGAAAAAAACAACAATTGCCGATGTTGCGCAATATGCAAATGTTTCAAATAGTACCGTCTCTCAATTTTTAAATAAGCGATATGAATATATGAGTGTAGAGACCCGTAAGAAAATTGAAGAAGCTATTGAAACTTTGCAATATCGTCCAAATTTAATGGCTCGTAGCTTAAAACAGAAATCCACCTTTACGATAGGTATTATAGTAGCGAATATAATCCATGACTTTTCAACAAAAATTATTAATGCATTGGAAGCAGAGTTCGATAAAGAAGGCTTCCATATGATTGTATGTAACTCGGCGGATAACCCTAAAAAAGAGAAAAAGCATATCGAAACCTTACTAGAAAAACAGGTGGATGGCTTAATCGTTTTTCCAACGGGAGAAAATAAAAATCTCTATATAAGACTTCATCAACAAGCAATGCCAATCGTTTTTATTGACCGATTTATTGAGGGAGTAGATATTCCTGCTGTGTTGCTTGATAATTTTTCTGCAATGGATATGGCGGTAGAGACGTTCCAAAAACAACCATTAGCCATTATCACTACTTCTTTAGCCTTACCGATTACTCCTCGTGTAGAACGTTTAGAAGGATTTCGACAAGCGCTCAGAAATAGGAATCTGTTGATTGATGAGCGCTATATAAAAAATGGTGAGCCAGCTGAGATGACAGAGATATTCAATCAATTATTTACATTGGAACAACCACCAAAGGGAATTATTGCGGCAAATGATCGTATTTTTCAGGAATTAATGCTTTATATTAAAAAAAGAAACTTACATGTGCCAAATAATGTACAAGTAATCGCTGTTGATGATGTACCATATGCAAATTTTTTAACACCTTCCATTACAACCTTGAAGCAGCCCATTTTACCAATGGCTCAGAAGGCGGCTTCGTTGCTCCTAGCAAAAATCAAAAAAGAACCACTAGCTGATGAACAAAAATTATATCGCTTTAAACCGATTTTAATTCAGCGAGATTCAACAAACTAAACAAGCAACCCAAAGCTATGCATTTAGCTAGGGTTGCTTGTTTTAGTTGCACTGTAATTCATAGATAGATATGATTATCTAAAGGAATACTTTTATGTAAAAAAAGACCAATAATTCATTCTTGGATGATAGAAAGGAGACTTATGAGCACCATTAGGAAGTATCGTCTCATTCTGTTTGGCATTGGTTTCTCATATTTGGGAAATTGGGTGAATTTAGTTGCCCTTAATTTATTAGTTTGGCACTTAACAGAGTCCCCAGCAGCTATGGCTAGTATCTTTATTGTGGGGCCAATTGCGCGTATTATAACGAGCTTTTTTGCAGGTTCTATTATTGATCGATCCAATAAACAAAAATTGATGATTTATAGTGATATTGTTCGTGGCATATTGATTTTATTGTTACCGTTTACATCCTCGATTTGGCTTATTTATTGCGTATTATTTTTATCTAATATAGTAAGTAGCTTTTTTGGACCGAGTAGTACCTATTATATTTCAAAATATATTCCAGACGAAGATAAACAATCCTTTAATGCAATTTTAGGAATGTTTAGCTCTGGCTCGTTTTTAATTGGACCTGCATTGGCTGGGTTTATTATTGCAATATCCAGTGTATCTGTTGCGATTTGGTTTAACGCCTTGACGTTCTTTGTCTGTGCTTTCTCGATTTTTAAGCTTCCAGCAGTAGAAGATCATCAGAACATGCATCGACAGCGCATTACTTGGCAAATGCTAAAAGAGGATTATGGTGTTGTCTATTCATTTACAAAGAAAGAGGGCGCTTTTGCAAAAGTTTTTCTCTATTTTCAAGGTGCTTTAATGATTGCTTTTGCATTAGACTCACAAGAAGCTACATTTATTAAACAGAACTTACAAGCTTCAGATGGTCTATATGGTGTAATTGTCAGTATTGCAGGAATTGGTGCCATTATTGGAGGAGCAATGGCTGCACGATATGCTAAAAAGTTTTCGACAAGACAATATATTGTTTATGGTCTGCTCCTGACAATGATCTGCTACACATTATTTTACTCATCACCGAATGTTACATTAGCAATTATTAGTTTTATTGCCTTAGGGATATGTATGTCATTTTGTAATGCAGGCTATAGTACATTTTATCAATTAAGTGTTCCAACAGCTATCATGGGGCGGTTTGGCAGTGTTTCAACAATGGTAATAAATGTACTGCAAATTGGTTTTACTTTAGCTTTAGGATTGCTAGCCGAATGGTTTTCGCTACAAATGGTTTGTATCGTATTTGGTGCGGTCGCTATTTTTATCTCGCTTATTTTATATGTATTTATGCATTCAAAATCAGCATATGAGGGTTTGAAAGAAGAGATTGTCTGAAGTAGGACCACTCTAATTTTAGCTAGTATTAGTCATGTTAAAGAGAATTTCTCTTAGTAAAAGTTAGCACTCATATAATCAAAAAAACAACCTAGAATAATGTTATGTCAAAATTTTAGGAGGTTAACATGGCTAATTCAAGACAACGAAAACCAGATGATCGATCCAATAATGTTGAACGAATTCAGGGTATTATTAAAAATACCGAAGAAAAACTTCATGAAGCAGAAATTAGTATGGAGTTTGCAGATCCTATGCAAAGTAAAATGGTAAAAGAAAAAAATGAGCGTCGTAAACAATCGATAGAAGCGTTGAAAGATGAAATGAAAGATGAAATGGCAGCACGTAAAAATGGCGAAGTGTAGTACTGTATTGTTGGAAATAAAGAAATAAAACATCGACTTCCCATAAGGGTAAGATATCATTGATCAGATGGTTTAGATGTCCTATCAGGATTTCTATATGGCCATCTGCTTTTTTATTTTCAACATGCTTCATGTTATGGTGGCTTTTTATAATTAAATTACATAGAAAAATCTAAAAAAATGAACCTTTCTTAATAGTCATTTGTTTATAAGTTAGAACAAGCAGAAAGGAGTGCCATAAATTGACTGAACGTGAATTATTCGATTCATACAACAAAGATGTATACCGTACTTGTTATTACATGCTACGGAACACCCAAGATGCAGAAGATCTTTGCCATGATGTCTTTGTCATCGTCTTTCGTCAGGATTGGAAAAGCGTTGAACACATAAGAGCTTGGATTATGCGTATTGCAATGAATCAATGCTTAAATCTACTAAAAAGAAAGCAATCTCACCTGAAAAAACAGAGTCAGATTCAATTGCTCCACGAACAGACTACGGCATCAGTTAAATCTGTCGACACCATTGTACTGGAAAAAGCAGCAGAGGAGGAGTGGGAAGATCTTCTAAAGCAGCTACCAGAAAAGCTGATGGCTGTTATCACTCTCCGCTATATCGGAGAATTATCGCTAGCAGAAATTGCAGAAACATTAAAGATCCCAGTAGGCACAGTAAAATCTAGGCTTCATAAAGCATTGAAAATCATGCGAAAAGAACTGGAGCGAAATCAAAACCTTTGGTTGAAGGGAGAGAATCAATTTGGAACGCATTGAGAAGAAGCTTAAAAGCAAGATGAAGACAACCAATAATGTACAGTATCCTGATTTTGATCAAATGTGGAGCAGTATCCAGAAAGATGAGTTAAAGACTTTAGAAGAACCAATCGAACTTCGACCTCGTAGAAGGAAGAAATTTGCTTTAATAGCGGGCCTAGCTGTGGCTCTAATGGCTACCCCTGTCTATGCAGCATTGAATTATGACTGGTCTAACATACTTTCGTATAGAGAGGGAATTCAGTCTGCTTTAGAACAGGGCTTAGGCCAAAAAGTTGAACAATCTGTTACGAAGAGTGGGTTTATGCTAACCGTACATACGGTGTTTATTGATGAAAACAGAACCTTCCTTTTGTATAGTTTAAAACCTGACGCCTCTTGGAAAGGAAAGGATGTTAGTTTTGATCAAATTGGTCTTACAGACTCTAACGGAGATTTTATTAAAGGAAATTATGCACATCTTTGGAATGAAGATCTCGGCCTCTTCCAAGGATATTTTGAGACAGACTGGGTTGCTGATGACCAGAAGTCCAATATTAATTTCTCGATGAAAAATATTCATTCGATTGGTAATGAAGAGAAGTCAATTAACTATAATCCTAATGATACTAATACGCAGGTTTTCACTATTCAAAAGGATGGAATTGATAATGTAACTATACAAGCTTTTGAACAACCAGAGGGGAAAATACTCCTTCAATCAGCCGTTACGTTTACAGACGCTAAAATGAAGAACAAGTGGGTACGTATCAAGGCTTTAGATGATAAGAATCAACCTATACAAGAAGCGGAAACACCTGTTTTTGGTACTCCTGGAGCAACAGATGAATACTTGAGTCAACAAATTTTTACTAAAGATAGCTTAAAAACCAAAGGGTCAAATTTTCAACTGGCGTATGAACATACTTTAGGTGTTGCAGAGGATACTTGGAGTATTGAGATGAATCTGACCAAAGAGCAACTGAAAAAAGGATCATTTAGAAAAGTGGTAAATATTCCTTTAGAAAATGTCCCTGGTGGAACAAAAATTCATGAAATGAAAGTTACACCAACACAAGTTCGATTAATTCTGACAAGTGAAGAGAGATATGCTCATCAACCTTATATGGATTATCAACTGGATATTGGAGGAGTACTATTAGATGGAGGAAGATGGGATGTAGAAAATGATCCCTATAAAGTAGAACTTCGCTTTGAAATGACGGGGGTTGATGTGTCGATGTTGGCGAAACAATCTATAACCTTAGTAGCCAAACACCGAGTAGATGTAGAAGATGGCGATCATAAACCGATTCGTTTGACTGACATATCAGAGAAACCTCAAATTAAAACATCTACGATTGGGGATTTTCCAATTACATGGACGTATTATAAGAAGGACAATAACCTTTACGTTGAATCCTTTAGCTCTGATCCAACGTTTGGTGGTGTCAGTCAAACTTATTACCTAGACCATAAAGATCGAAATTATGGGATGCCTCTCACAGTAGGATTTCTCGGTGATAATAATAATAAGAATATAGATGAGTATAAGAATTTCAAAGGTAAAGATCTTGATATATATGTTTGGAAATATACTACGAACCACCCAGATGCAGAGCTACGTGTGCCACTACAATCTTTGAAATAAAAGGCTTACCAATCCCACTTATTTGGATACTTCAAATGAGTGGGATTTTATTTTTATAGAGTTACCGCACATGTATAATTAAATAAGTTACATTAGAATTGCACACGATTATTAGTTTGATTTACCTCTTAGTATGAGGAAGAAAGGAAATTTGAAATGGAACATTCTTTGAAAAAAGCGATTGTCTTGCAAGCAGTAGAAGAGCCGGTTACATACACGGACAGTAAACTAGGTGGTCAACCTTATTGTAAGCCGGGTGATGAATTCCCCATCCATGAGAGTGGAACACCTTATATGTTTTTGGCACAGCTTAATTTTTCACAGCTACCTAAGCTAGAAAATTACCCACAGCATGGTCTTTTGCAGTTTTTTGTATTGGCAGATGAGGATTATGGTCTTTATGAGGATGGCTATTATTGTAGGTACTATGAGGAAATTGAAACCTCCGTTGATATTGAGCCTTTTTCTGAAGAAGAAGAGGAGTATGAGCTATGTGAACCGATCATCTTTGGTGGCCCTTATGCATTAAAAGCTACTTTACAGGAGGAGTTAGTACCTTATACTGATCCACGTTCAGTTCACTATGAATTACCAATGGAGGATCCTGAGTATGGTAAGTATTTTGATAAAACGGATAGTAGTGGCACAAAGATAGGGGGCTATGCGTTCATGGATAAAAATAGTTTTGATGAACATAATAGCCATGCCGAATTGCTGTTTCAATTAGATATGGAAGGTAATGATAAAAAGACCTATGCCATGATATTAGATTCAGGTACAATGCAATTCTTTATTGAAAGAGAAGCCCTAAAAGCTAAGGATTTCTCCAAGCTATATTATTATATTTATAGTTTGTAAAATAGAACTATTTTAAATTAAATGAGGAGATTCATGTTATGCCCTCTACTGAAAACAAAAAATCCTTTACCTATAAGCTTGGTATAGGCGTTATTATTTTTTCTCTTTCGCTATGGTTAGTCCCAATCATTACACCATTCACACCCATACCTACAAAAGTAAAGGCTGGGCTTATTCCAGGAAGTATTATTGTAGCTGAAATCATGTTTTGGCTAGGTGCTCTACTTGTTGGGAAGGAAGTAGCTAACAAATTTAAAAGTTACCTCAACCCTAAAAAATGGCGAGAAAAAGACGACACGAAATCGAAGCAATAATCAAAGCACTTGTTTGAATTTTTGTATCGCTTCATTACATCTCCTGAAGCGACTGTTCATATATGGCTGGATCAATTCGTTAAAAATTTATATTTTAAAAACTGAGAGCATATAGTCATTAATTTGGCTATATGCTCTATTTTTTCTCTTCACGGTAACTATATCCCTATTGTGGGTCTTGGTCGCGTAGTGGGGATAGTTACACAAAATTGCTAAATAAAAGTAAATTATAGTTGCAAATCTGGTTTAATGTGTATATATTGTATATAAAGTATATATACAATATTTCACGAAGAGGTAATTGCATGCAAATTATTATTTCAAACAGTTCAAAAGAGCCTATTTATGAACAAATATATGCGCAGATTAAAAAATCGATCTTAACAGGTGAATTACAAGAGGGGCATCCATTACCTTCCATGCGCCAGCTAGCAAAGGATTTAGAAATTAGTGTCATTACAACGAAACGAGCTTATGAAGAGCTTGAAAAAAACGGCTTTATTTACTCTATTGTTGGAAAAGGTTCGTTTATCTCTGAACAAAATACAGAAATCATGAAGGAAAGAAAAATGAAGGCTATTGAGGAAAAGTTATTAGTGGCGATTCAAAATGCGAAGGAAATGGATATTAGCTTAGTTGAGTTAAAGGAAATGCTTACTTTATTGTATACGGAGGATGAGTGATGGAAAGTGTTATTGAATTACAACATATACAAAAATCTTTTAAAGGTTTTCAAATAAAAGATCTTTCGATTAACGTTAAGAAAGGTTTTGTCACAGGGTTTATAGGAGGGAATGGAGCAGGGAAATCGACCACAATTAAAATGATTATGAATTTATTACAGCAGGATAGTGGGACCATTTCTATTTTCGGTAAGAGTTATAAGAAACACGAAAAAGAAATAAAAGAGCGAATCGGTTTTGTCTATGATGAGAATATTTTTTATGAAAATATCACACTAAATGATATGAAAAGAATCATTAAACCAGCTTATAAAAACTGGGATGACAAGGCATTTCAGCAGTATATTGAACAGTTTGAGTTACCTCTGAACAAAAATATGAAAACCTTCTCAAAGGGGATGAAGATGAAGGCATCATTAGCGATTGCCTTAGCTCACCATGCGGAATTAATTATTATGGATGAGCCAACGTCAGGTCTTGACCCTATTTTTCGCAGAGAGCTTCTAAATATTTTACATGAATTAATGCAAGATGAAGAAAAAACTATATTTTTCTCAACACATATTACAACAGATTTAGATCGCATTGCAGACTATATAACCTTTATTCACCAAGGTGAGCATATATTTACGAAGGAGTTTTATAAGATTGAAGAGGATTATGCCGTCGTCAAAGGGACACTTGATCTATTAGATCGTGAAACGGAGCAGGAGTTCGTGTCCATTCGCAAAACAAACAGCGGATTTGAAGCGTTAGCGAATGAGAAACATCGTATTAAAACTATATTTGGTGATACCGTTGTTGTAGAAAAACCCACGCTTGAAGATATTATGTATTATACAAAGAAGGGGTGGTAATATGCTGAATCTTATTCTAAAGGATATCTTAATCCAAAAAAACACGCTCATCATCTACATAGCTACTATTCTACTTTATTTACTGGTTAATGTTTCTCCGGTATTTATAGTATTTGTTTATAGTGTTGTTTTTATTTTAAATGCTTTCTCTAGTGATGAAAAAGATAATGCCAACATCTTACTTAATTCATTACCCTATACACGAAAAGAAATTGTTAGTTCAAAATATATTGGAGCGTTAATTTTTACAGGATTATTCATATGCTATACGTATTTAGCCAATTATCTTTTAAATGGAACAGTGGTATTAATATTGTGGAAAGAAATATTACTTAATATGGGTCTCGTTATGATTGCCATATCATTTATTTTACCGATATCCTATAAATTTAAAACCAAGTATCTAACTATTATTTGTATTGCTTTAGTTGGAATGTATATGGTCGTAATAAATTATTTTGTTCCTAACTTTAATGATAGGTTAAGAACCCTAGTGCAAAATTTTATGACTGTACAGGAACTACAACTATACCTTTTTGCCACAATCATTACTGTTCTGTTATTTATTAGCTCATGGTTGCTATCGATACGTATTTATGAGCGGAAAGCTTTTTAAAACTTTCAATGAGGTACTAAAAAAGTGAATGGGGTGTTACCATGACTAGATTTTGTGTGCTGACTATTGGTAAGACACACAGTGGTAAATCTACATTTGCACGAAGTTTAGAGCAGATGTGCCAAAATTGTATTGTGATAGATCAAGATCAACAAGCACAATTTTTATATGATTCTTATTCTAAGCTAATCCCGAATAATGGGGAAAATACGATTAAATATAAATTAACAGAAACACTCGTACAATATGCGGTAGATCATACGAAGTTTTATATTGTGTTATGTAATTCTAATTTAAACGAATTTAATAGAAACCGTCTTATACAAAGGTTTAATAATAGCGGATTTCACATCATCATTGTCAAATTTGATTTACCTATAGAAATACTGGAATCTAGAATTAATGAGGCGAGGCGTGATACCTCTATTTTGCGAACCGTTCAAACTTTTAAGGATGTTCTTAACTCACAAAAAGATTATCAGCTAAAGAAAAGTGTAGAACATGCATACAAAGAATTTTATGTAACAAACGAGATTCAAGTAGATTCTGTTTTAAGTGAACTAAAAAACTTGCTAAACGGATAGTTTTAAGAAGAAAAAACGGCTAATCCCATTGAATAAAGGGAATCCAGCCGTTTTTTTAATTACAAAGAAGATTTAAAAGCAACTTTCCATATCACCATATTGATAAAGAAAAGCATAATGAAATAAACAGTGGATCCGAAAGTAACCTGACTAGCGATTAAAAAGTGTAAACCTGCCAGCATAGCTAAAGGGATAAACAACAACATTGTTTTCCAGCCTTGAGCATCTCCAATTTCATCATAGGGTCTGGTAAAGGGTATTTTGTTGCTCATCATAACAAAACAGAAGACCGTATATAGCCAGCTTGTTACTAAAACCACTAACAAATCTGGGATAATTCGAACGCCGTAAATATAGCAAAATACAATACTTAGTACGATATATAAAGGTATATACAATTTAATTAAAAAGGCCTTTAAGCTACCTTTTTGTAAACCTATATAATCTTTAATCGGAAGTGTTTTATAGATCCAAGCGGCCTTATATTTAGCAGAATGACCAAGGAAAAGCACTGCAGAAGGTATAATTAGCATACTAAAATAAATCGTTAAGTAGCCCATACTGCTCGAGTAGTCAATCTCCTCAGATCTGCTAAAGGTAAAGATAAAAATAAATGGGATAATAAATGAAAAACCTAAAGAAGGATAGACTTTGAGCTTAAACTCTCGCTCTTGCTTCATCATCAGAGTGGAAAAACGATAGAAGGCTCGTTCTTCATGTGTTCTACAAATAAGAGATAATAACAATGATTTGAGTCTATTGTTCTTCTCTTTTTTAGATTTACTTGTACTTAGTAGTTTTTGAAGATTGCGTTCAAACGTTGGGATGAGTTTGATATATAACCAAATAGAGATGATAGGAATAATCACTGCTAAGATACTGTAGATTACTGTTAATAAGGATGTGTCACCATGAAGTATTAATTCATACGGAGCGGCGAACCACATCGGGATGAGGAAGAGGCTCCACCAATGAAACGAAACCACCATATCTAAGTTAACAAATTCAAATGATCGAATCAGCACTTGATAACCAATCATGAGCATCAGAGATAGTGCAATTTGTACATAGTTAATCATATCCTTCAACTTTTCGCCATCAAAGAAACGTAAGATAACGATATATAAAATGGCAGTAAACGCCACGATAAATAAATTAATGAGTATGATTTCAAAACCTGTTAAAATAAAAAATACAATTCCTTGCGTAAAGAGGCTGATAACAAGGGGGATAGCTGTTAAGGCCATTGTTAAATAGGATAAATAAATAAAAATATGCATAAATTTTGCGGCATTAATAGTTCTAGCAGAAATCGGCTTCGTCGAAAGTATACTTTTATCTCGCACATCTAAGAGCACAGAAGAAAAGTCAGAAATCAAAGAAGTCATAATTAAAAATAAGATCATTGCAAAGGCAATACTCATTTGAAAAAGAAAGTTTTGACCAAATCCCATAAGTGGGATGAGTATAAGTCCGAATAAGACATAAATCCATAGAGACTTAATATAGCCAAATTTTTGATCGTCTTTCTTTTTATTCTGTTGAAATAGTGTGGGTACTTTACGCTCATCCATCGTTAGTTTAAGTTGTAGAATTTTTCTCATCATGTCATAATCAATGCCCATTTTTACAAAAAGCCATCGAAATATATCAAGCAATTGAAGTGTTTTAAAATCCGTCATAATGACACTCCTTGTACGATGGAGACAAACTTTTCTCCAATCTCCTGATGTTCATGGAATCCAGTTAACTGGTTAAAAATTCTTTCCAGCGTTCCTTCCATGTTATCAGCTTGTAATTGGGCAAATGTTCCGTCCGCAGCAATTTTCCCATCATACAGCAGGATGATACGACTACTGATTTTTTCAACGACATCCATAATATGAGATGAGTAGAAGATGGTTTTTCCTTGGGCAGCTAGCTGAGTTAAGATTTCTTTAAATATCATGACACTGTTTGCGTCTAAGCCGTTAATCGGTTCATCTAAAAATAGTAGGTCTGGATTATGTATGACGCTTGCAATGATTAGTAGTTTTTGTCGCATACCCTTTGAATAAGAAGAAATTCTAGAATGATACGCTTCACCAACACCAAACAGTTCCATTAGCGATTTCGATTTGTCAGATGCCTCCTCAAGCTCCAGTCCATACAGCTGCCCAATAAATGTTAAATATTCATAGCCTGTTAAGTTATCATAAACATCCGCAATTTCAGGAACATACCCGATTTTCCGCTTATAATCAATTTGATCCTGCTCTATGGTTTTTCCAAAAAGCTTGATTTCTCCGCCATAATCTCCCTCAAGCCCTAAAATTAATTTTACAGTTGTACTTTTCCCAGCGCCATTTGGGCCAATATAGCCAATAATTTCTCCTCTAGATACATGAAGGTCAATCCCCTTTAAGATTTCCTTGTTCCCATAACTCTTCGTTAAATTCGTAATCGTTAAAATTTCCTCCATTTCCTAGCTCCTTTCTAATTTCTAGAAATTTTACCATAACTACACTATAGCATACTTATAAGTAGAAAAATTCCTTTTGGTAAAATGAAACCAGTTCATTTCCAGCTTTGTCTAACTTTATAAGAAGGGAGGGTTTATTATGACAACTGATGACAAAGAAAAATTGCTTTATGAAGTAATGGATCAACATGGGGATTATTTAAAAAGATTAATTTATACATATGTAAAAGAAATTCAGAAGACGGAGGATCTTTTACAAGAAGTTTTTATTAAATTTTATAAAAGCCTTGATGTCTTTGAAGGACGTTCTACTATTAAAACATATTTATATCGAATAGCAGTGAATGAATGTCAAAATTACTTAAAAAGCTGGCATTATAAAAAATTTGAAGTGACAGAAAGAGTGAAAAATTGGTTAAAAAGAGACTCTATTGAACTAGATGTTTTACGCCAAGAGCAAAATCAGTCTATAGGGCAAATAGTGAATTCTTTACCCATCAAATATCGAGAAGTAATTTGGCTCCACTATTATGTTGAATTATCAATAGCAGAAATGGCTGAAGTGTTAAAATGCTCTCCCAACACAGTTAAAACCAGGTTAGCTAGAGGGCGGAAATTAGCAAAAATAACGATAGAGGAGGGTAATTTAGAATATGAGTATTAAAAATGAACTGGAGAAATCAATACCTACGTCTATTAAATTTACAAAGAAAGATAGAGCAGATATTTTGGCTAAAATAAACCAATCTCCTAATTATAAATATCAGTGGAAACCTTTGGTGGTTTCTATTTTTGCAGTTGTCCTAATTGGAATTAGTCTCTTACCTACTCTTCAAACAGTAGAGAAAACTACAATAGATTCTCCCTTAGCTACTACAGATACGCGTGATGAGTCTCAATTAGTAGAAAGTACTGCTATAAAGCCACTTCCACCTCTAACAGAAGAAATAAAAAAACAGTACTATGCGCAATATGTAAAAATTATAGAGGAGGCTATGGCGCTGAAATCAGGTTTAAACATTGCTGTTGGACCAATGGAGGATTTCGAAGATGAATATTGGATTTCACCTGAAGAATTTAAAAAGAATGTTCAATCTTGGGTAAAACAACATTTAGCCACAGAACGCGAAAGAATTAATAACTACCTGATTACACCAGAACCTGTAATTACCAATGACGATGGTAGTACTACTAAAAAAACCTATATGTACTTCCCTGATATTTTAAGAACTGTTGAAGTAACAGGGGATTTTGAAACGCAATATGATGCATCCCACAAACGCCAACTGTTTTCTTCTGTTGAAAATGTTTCTACAAGCCTAATAAAAACGCAATCAGGAACGTGGAAGCAAACCTCCTATAAAACAGCGTTAATTGACGATGGGCGAACATTTAGTATTCAAATAGAGGGGATATTTGAGCTAAATACAATACAATACGAGAAGAGGTTTACCATTGAATTTTACTGTGATGAAAATGGCAAAATCTTTTAATCGTGACCACTAAATTAATTTCTCCGAATTTAATTCATCAATTTTCTTATACGGTCTCTTTTTCTCTTGGCTTTATAAAATTGCTCATCACCATTTGTCTGGACGTTCTAAAAAAGAAAAATAAAGGTTTTCAATTTTGATTGGGTTTTAAGAGGGGGCAGATAGTTGAGCGGGCCTATAAAGAAGCCCACAGTTATGAAGATATGATTTATCAGCTATTAGAAAAGTTGAATCCGGATGAAAGAAGGATTAGGTGATACTAATAAATAGTAGAGAAAATCATATTTTCTCTACTTATTGTACATGGGATATTTCGGGTATTTTGAAGCTGGTATTGTATTTAGCAATTCCCATATAATTAATGTTGTAAAGGGAAGATTGGGAGGTATGGAATGTTAATTAAATCCAATGAAGATTTGCTTGTTTTATTAGACGGTTTGTTGCGTGAGCCCCAACATTTCTGGAATGACTTTTATGATACATTTCAAAATATTCCTTTCTTTGTGAATAAGCCTGACGAAAATCTTGTACACTACTTTGAGAAGAATATGATTAATCCTGGTAAAGTGTTGGAAATTGGCTGTGGTGCTGGACGAAATGCTATTTATTTAGCTAAAAATGGATGTTCCGTGGTTGGAGTGGACATATCCGATAACGCACTGAAATGGGCTCAAAGAAGAATGAATGAAGAAAATGTCAATATAGAATTCGTCTGCGCTAATATTTTTGAGTTGGATTATGAACAGAATAGTTTTGACTTTATTTATGATTCAGGATGTTTTCATCATATAGCGCCACATCGTCGTGTTAGTTATATAGATATGATTGATAAATTATTAAAACCAGGTGGCTACTTTGCTTTATGCTTGTTTGAGGAAAATGGTGCATATGGCGGTTCTGCCATGACGGATGAAGAAGTATATTTAAAACGAAGTTTAGAGGGAGGACTTGGCTATACACAAAATCAATTAAAAGAAATATTTCACTTTTTAGAGGAGATAGAAATAAGAAAAATGTTATCTAGGTCTACGGATGATCTATATTTCGGATTAGATGGATTTATTGTAGGATTATTTAAAAAAGAAATAGCTAGGTAAACAAAGATGAGAAAAATTAAAGTGGTATTGTCAGAGTATGACTTGAATTGGGAAGAACAATTTTTATATGAGAAAAGAAGAATTCAAAAAGTTATTGGACATGCATTATTAGGGATTGAGCACATCGGTAGCACATCTATCAAAGGTTTGAAGGCCAAGCCCATTATTGATATTCTACTAGGCGTCAAAAGTATAGAGGAGGTGCCAGAATTAATAGAGGCGCTAAGTAATATTGACTATGAATACGTTCCGAAGCTAGAGCTAATGGATAGAAGATTTTTTAGAAAAGGGTTATGGGGCCAAGGAACATGTCATTTACATGTATGTGAATATAACAGTAAAGAGTGGAATGATAAATGCCTGTTCCGAGATTATCTCCGAATAAATCCTCAAGCAGCGAAAGAATATGAAACGTTAAAAGAACAGCTTGCTAATCACTTTCAGTATGATCGCCAAACCTATACCAAGAAAAAAGGGCCGTTCATTCAAAAAATTATTGCTAGGGCAAAAGTTGAAGACTTACTATAAAAGCCATTCTCAACAATATAGAGAATGGCTTTCTTTTATAAATAGTCTATCTAGCAAGCTCGACAACGGTATCATAAAAAATATTAGTTGCTACAATAATATCTTCATCTGAACTGTATTCTAAAGGATTGTGACTAATACCGTCCTTTGAACGGACGAATAACATCCCAATCGGTGCAATTTCCGCGATATTCATGGCGTCATGCCCAGCACCACTGATGAGGGAGTAAGGACGTATTCCCTGTTTTTCAATGCTTGTAGCTAATTGTTGTTGTAGCGCTGTATTTGTTTTTGCAGGTTTAATGCGCTGTAACACTTTAGAAGTCAATGTGACATGTCTTCGTTTAGCAATCAGTTGCAGTTGTTGCAATATGGCAGCCTCTAATGTACTTACTTTATTTTCGTCAATATCCCGTAGATCAATCGAGAATGTGACCTTGCCAGGAATAACGTTTGTGCCATTTGGAGAGACAGTCAACTTGCCGACAGTTGCGACAGATTCAGTTGTGTCATTTAATAGCTGCTCAATAGTTAAAATCATTTCACTTGCTGCAGTTAGCGCATCCTGACGAAGCGGCATAGGTGTTGCACCAGCGTGTTCGCTGACACCTGTTACGGTTACCTCTAGCCATAATGGGGCTGCTATGCCTGTTACAACACCGACGGGTAGATCTTCATTCTCTAATACTTTTCCTTGCTCAATATGCATTTCTAAATAAGCTGTAATGTCATTACGTTGTGCATTTATTAAAGGATAAGGAGTCAAGTTGAATTCCTTCATTGCCTCTTCAATGGAGATGCCAACTTCATCTTTATGCTGTAATTGTTCCTCTGTTAATAGGCCAGCCATTGCGCTACTGCCAAGTAGACCAAAGCCAAATCTCGTACCTTCCTCATCTTTAAAGGCGACAACTTGAATTTTTTTTGAAGGTAGTAACTGTTGCTCGTGCATAGTATGTACCACTTCAATTGCCGCTAGCACACCTAATGCACCATCATATTTACCGCCTTCTGGTACTGTATCAATATGAGAGCCTAGCATTATGGTTTCATTACCCTCACCATAAGTTCCAATAAGGTTTCCAACTGCATCGACTGTTACACGCATTCCTGCTTGTTCCATATAAGTTGTGACTAACTCAATGGCTTGCTTTTCTTCCGGCGTGAACGAGAAACGATTAATACCACCTGTTGCTTCATTACGGCCAATTTGGCTTAAGTCTTGAAGATGCTGTAAGAGTCTATCTCCATTAATCATGACAATCACTCTTTCATTTGGAATTGGAAGTGGCATTGACCTTCACGCAAGACAAATTGGTCATGAACCACCTCTAAATTTTTATTGTACCCTTTGGCAATAGAGGGGTCGATCACTTTGCAATATAAAATGCCGTATTTGCCCATATCATCATCAGCCCATTGTTGACCTAGTGGGCAGTGAGTAAATGTTTGTTCTACCTCATTTTCTTTATAGACGGTTTCAATTTCAAATAAATCACTACGGCCCATATCATAGTTTGTTAAATAGTTATCCACTGAATTTTCTAGGCCGTTT
>NZ_DAMDAY010000004.1:0-43451 GCF_032093475.1 Lysinibacillus sp.
TTGTTTGAAGCTTTTATGGAAGGTGCTGTATATGATCGGCTAGCAGATAGTGAGGCGAAAGTATTAGTCACTACACCAGCATTACTTGAACGTGTACCTTTAGACAAATTACCTAAATTGGAGCATGTCTTTTTAGTCGGTGAGGAAATAGAGGAATCAGCTCAAATTCTTGACTTTAATAAACATTTAAAAGAAGCTTCGGCCATTTTTGATATCGTATGGGTTGACAGAGAAGATGGGATGATTCTTCACTATACCTCTGGCTCAACTGGCGCACCAAAGGGTGTATTGCATGTCCATAATGCTATGATTCAACAATTTCAATCAACACAATGGGTACTAGATTTACGTGAAGATGATATTTATTGGTGTACAGCTGATCCTGGATGGGTGACAGGGACAGCCTATGGTATTTTTGGTCCTTGGTTAAACGGTGTCACGATGCTAATTGTAGGTGGAAGATTTTCTCCACAGGCATGGTATCAAGCCATTGAGGATTATAGTGTAACAGTATGGTATAGTGCACCAACTGCATTTCGTATGCTGATGGGTGCAGGTAGTGGCTTGCTTGAAAGGTATGATCTTACTTCTTTACGCCATGTATTATCAGTTGGGGAACCATTGAATCCCGAAGTTATTCGTTGGGGAATGGAGGAATTAGGACATCGTATACATGACACATGGTGGATGACAGAGACAGGAGCTCATATGATTTGCAACTATCCTTCGATGGATATTAAGCCAGGTTCAATGGGAAAACCTCTTCCTGGTATTCATGCAACGATTGTCGATGACGCTGGCAATGAAGTACCACCTTTTACAATGGGAAATCTAGCTATTCGACGGGGATGGCCAGCCATGATGCGCCAAATTTGGGGTAATCCAGAACGCTATGAATCTTATTTCTTAAAAGGAGAATGGTATGTATCTGGAGATTCTGCATTTATGGATGATGATGGTTACTTCTGGTTCCAAGGTCGAGTGGATGATGTTATCATGACTGCTGGAGAGCGTGTTGGGCCATTTGAAGTAGAAAGCAAACTACTTGAGCATCCAGATATCATCGAAGCAGGTGTGATCGGGAAACCTGATCCAGTACGTGGAGAAATCATTAAGGCCTTTGTATCCTTACGAGAAGGAGTAGAGCCTTCTACTGCAATGATTGAAGATATTCGTGAATTTGTGAAGAAAGGTTTGTCGGCTCATGCAGCCCCACGAGAAATCGAATTTAAGGATAAATTGCCTAAAACACGTAGTGGGAAAATTATGCGTCGTGTGTTAAAAGCGTGGGAGTTAAATTTGCCAACTGGTGACTTATCGACAATGGAAGACTAATGAGGTGTCCTAAGACAATAATTGATATTTATACAGTATTTGCATAAAAGGAAGGCAAGAATTCATTTAATGGACGAAAGGATTCTTGCCTTCTTTTTTATGAATTGACAATGCTACAAAAGCTTTAGAAAATTGAAATATCCTAAGAAGAAAAAAACATCTAAATAAATAAAAATTCAGTTGACTTAATATTTATGCAATCGTATACTATTTTTAACTTATTTCAGAGGTGAGTGCATTGAAAGTAGGTATTGTGGGAGCAACTGGATATGGTGGGTTAGAGCTTATTCGGTTTTTACATAATCATCCAGCTGTTGATCGAATTGAATTATTTACTTCTTCGGAAGAGGGAGTTCTTTTTTCTTCAAAATTTGGTCATCTTGTTACGATAGTCGATACACCGTTAAAAAAAATAGCTTATGACGCGTTAGAAAAATTTGATGTTGTCTTTACTAGTACACCCTCAGGCGTGACAAGTGAGCTTTTACCGCCTTTGGTTGGCAAAGGACCAAAATTAATAGATTTGTCTGGCGATTTCAGATTAAAAGATTTAGCAAGTTATGAAGCATGGTATGGCAAAAAGGCTGCGCCAGCTAATAGTGTTCAGCAAAGTGTATATGGTTTAACCGAATGGAATACAGAACGTATACGGCAAGCAACACTTATTGCTAATCCGGGTTGTTACCCTACAGCCGTATTACTATCTTTACTGCCACTCATCAAAGAGCGATTAATTGATCCAAGCTTTTTAGTCATTGATGCTAAGAGTGGAATTTCAGGAGCCGGTAATAAGCCGTCACAAACGACCCATTTCAGTGAGGCGAATGAGAACCTTTCTATTTACAAAGTTAATACACATCATCATATACCCGAAATAGAACAGGCACTTTCCATGTTTGCTCATGTCGATACGACCATTACTTTTAATACACATTTAATTCCAATGACACGAGGAATTTTGGCAACATCCTATGCTTCTGTTATGCCTGGTATTACGGAGGCCCAGCTAATTGCTTGTTTAAAGACAGCCTATGAAAAACATCCATTTGTACGAATTGTGACGGATGCAAATAGTTTAGGAACAAATCGCGTAAAGGGATCGAACTATTGCGATATTTTAGTAAATGTAGATGCTCGTACAAATCGGGCAACCATCGTCAGTGTCATCGATAATCTTGTCAAAGGAGCAGCAGGGCAAGCAATCCAAAATATGAATGTACAATTTGATTTACCGCAAACGACAGGATTAGATGTCGTACCGTTCTTTATTTAATAGCAAGGAAGAATCTTAATTTCTAAGGAGGAATGAAGGATGACAGTTACTACTTCAACGACTGTAATGAAAAAATTATCCAGTAAAAATATTGTTTCACCAAAAGGCTTTAAAGCGGCGGGACTACACTGTGGTTTGAAGCATAAGAAAAAGGATTTAGCGCTGTTAGTAAGTGAAGTACCAGCAAGTGTAGCAGGTGTTTTTACCACAAATGCTGTTCAAGCAGCACCATTAAAAGTGACAAAGGAAGTTGTTTATACAACGAAGAAAATGCAAGCGATGATTGTTAATTCTGGTAACGCAAATGCTTGTACTGGAAAACAAGGTATAAAGGATGCTCAAACGATGCAAGCGCTAGCTGCAGAAAAATTAGGGATTTCATCGAACTTGGTAGGAGTTTGCTCTACAGGTGTTATTGGTGAAATGCTGAAACTGGAGCCTGTAGCTAACGGCATCCAACAATTAGAGCCAAAGGACAATTTAGAAAGTGCCATTGACTTTGCTCAGGCTATTTTGACGACAGATACTGTTATGAAAAATACGTGCTATAGCACCATTGTAGATGGTAAGGAGGTCATTATTGCTGGTGTTGCAAAGGGTTCAGGTATGATTGAACCAAATATGGCAACAATGCTAGGTTTTATTACAACAGATGCCAATATTGAATCTGAAGTATTACAAGCAGCTTTATCAACTATTACTAATTTAACATTTAACGCCATTACAGTTGATGGGGATACATCAACCAACGACACAGTGGTTGTATTAGCTAATGGCTTAGCAGAAAATAATCCTCTATCACCAGAGCATCCAGATTGGCAAAACTTCTATTACACATTGAAAACAGTAGCTGAAGATTTGGCAAAAATGATTGCAAAAGATGGAGAGGGAGCTACGAAGCTTATTGAAGTGGAAGTTGTTGGGGCCATTTCAGATGAGGAGGCACGTAATATTGCTAAAACTGTTGTCGGTTCACCACTTGTGAAAACTGCTGTCTTTGGCTGTGATGCTAACTGGGGACGTATTATTGCTGCGGTTGGTTATAGTGGGGCAACGGTTGACCCAGATAAAATTACTATTCAAATCGGTGGTGCAACAATGGTTGAAAATGGAGAGCCTATTCCTTTTTCTGAAGACGAGCTAATTCAAATATTAAAAATGCATGAAGTAAAAATCTATGTGTCCCTTGGGGTTGGTGACGGCAAGGGGCATGCTTGGGGATGTGACTTAACGTATGACTACGTCCAAATCAATGCATCGTACCGCTCGTAAGCGTATGGTGATCAAGCTTGGAGGCAGTACGCTGGAGGGGTTAAATGAAGCTTTCTTTGACAACTTTAAAAAACTTCAAGAAAGTGGAGTAGAGCTTATTATTACCCATGGTGGTGGTCCAGCCATTAACCGAGAACTTACTGCTCAAGGCATATCATCGCATTCATTAAATGGAATACGCGTCACAAATGAGGCTGCAATGAAGGTTGTACAATCAACTCTAATAGGTCAGGTAAATCCAGCCTTAGTTCATGAATTAACAAATGCAGGTATCGCAGCTGTTGGATTAAACGGCTTTGATGGTCAGATAATGGTCGCTGATTTTTTAGATCAAGATGTTTATGGCTATGTTGGAGCAATCAAAACGGTTAATGCAGCCTTACTTGAAACTTTTCTGGATATAGGAATTGTGCCTGTTATTGCTTGTGTAGGAGCTACTGATTCAGGCCAGGCTCTTAATATTAATGGTGATACAGTAGCAAGTGACATAGCGTTAGCAGTAGGAGCAGATAGTTTATTATTAGTAACGGATGTGAGTGGTATTCGTATTCATCATGAATATCAAACAATCGCTACACCTTCTCTCATCGACCAATGGATAGAACAAGGCCATATATATGGTGGGATGATTCCAAAAGTACAAGGAGCTATCGACTGTTTACACGCTGGTATACCATCTGTACAAATAGTGGATGAAGCATTAATCGGTACAACGATTGTCGCTTCAATTAAAATTCAATCTTCCTAGTGTTCTAATAAAATATTACCAGAAGTATAGTTGTTAAAAGAAAACTATTTCAAATGATAGTGGAGATGATAACATGAGTGCTTTATTCGGGAACTACGGTAAACGTCGTGCACAAATAGTCAAAGGACAGGGGACCGTTGTTGAAGATTCTGCAGGCAAACAATATTTAGATTTTACAAGTGGCATTGCTGTAGCAAGTCTTGGTCATGCCCATCCGGCCATTGTGCAGGCATTACAAGAGCAAAGTGAAAAGCTATGGCATATATCGAACCTTTTTGAAATACCTGGACAGGAGAAGGTAGCGCAAAAATTAATCGCCAATACCCACTTCGCTCATGCTTTTTTCTGTAATAGTGGGGCAGAGGCAAATGAAGCGGCCATCAAATTAGCACGGAAACATACAGGAAAACATCATATTGTTACGTTCGAAAAATCCTTCCATGGTCGTACCTTTGGAGCAATGTCTGCAACAGGTCAAGGCAAAATACATAATGGCTTTGGACCACTTGTAGAAAAATTTACGATTTTGCCATTCAATGATGTGGCTGCACTTGAAGCTGCCATTGATGATTCGGTGGCTGCTATTATGCTAGAGATGATTCAAGGAGAAGGCGGTGTCAATTGTGTATCAGCAGAATTCGCTGCAGCTATTGCAAAAGCCTGCGCTGACAAAGGAATACTTCTAATTGTTGATGAAGTACAAACTGGTATTGGGCGAACAGGGACTCGCTATGCCTATGAACAAACTATATTAAAGCCACATATTATGACATTGGCAAAAGGGTTAGGAGGCGGTTTCCCTGTAGGTGCCATGTTAGGGACTACCGAGTTTTATGCTACATTTAGTCCTGGAACACATGGTACAACATTTGGTGGAAACCCTCTTGCAATGAATGTAGCACAGGCTGTTTTAGATCATGTTTTCGAGCCAGTATTTCTTCAGCAGGTACAGGAAGCATCAGCCTATTTTGTGGCACAACTAAAAGCTCATTTACCTTCTAGCTATACAATTCAAGGACAGGGCCTACTGTTAGGAATTGGTTGTGGTGACATAGAGGTAGCGTCCTATATTGCAGCAGCAGAGGAGAAGGGGCTTTTGTTAGTCGGAGCGGGACCGAATGTCATTCGTCTCCTACCACCATTAACTGTATCGAAGGAAGAGATTGACAAAGCAGTTGCTATTTTAAAGACCATTTTACATTAATCTAATGACAAAGAATCTGCTAGATGACAGCAGATTCTTTGTATTGTTTATTGGAGCTGTTTTACTAATGTTATCACCAGTTTTGGTAGCCAATCTTCAAGCTGGCTAAATGTAAATCCTGCTGTCTCTGCTTTTGCATTCGACATATACCAATCGGCAGGTACCCCATATGGTGATCGTGATGTTTCATCACCGCCAACAAGCGATATTTTTGCATGTTTACCACTCACTTCTTCAATAAGCGTTATTAAATCTTTGAGCGATATAGTACCAGATGCTGTCGCATTGTACGGACCTTCAATAGGGGTAACGCCAGCAAAATATAAAAATGCAGCGGCTTCCTCATCAGTAATATAACTCATCTTAGCATCAATGTTCGGTAATGTGATCGGTTGATTCTGTAAAATACGTTCGATATGAAAATGTAGACGGCGCGTATAATCATGTTCACCCATAACAATTGGAAAGCGGACGGCAACAACAGGGAACGAAGCCTCTTTAAATAGAACAGCCTCTGCTTGTCGTTTTCCTTCCCCATAAGAAAATTCCTCTTTGTGTCCCATGCGAATTTGATAATGATATGGATCGAAGTCTTCTTCCTTCTTCATCTTGCCATCTATTTCATAGGTTGAAAGAGTAGATGTAAAGACGAGCTTTTGGGTTTTTCCCTTCAATAAATCGCAAATTACTTGTGCTTCATTAGGAGAATAGCAAATATTATCATAGACAATATCCCACTTTTTATCAGATAAGACTTGTGCTAAAGCTTCCTGATCATTTCGATTTGCTACTAACTGCTTAACATTGGGACCAAAGGGATTACCACTTTGACCGCGTGTTAAAATCGTTACATCATGACCATTTTCAATACAAAGATCCACTAGCTTTTTACCAAAAAAGCGTGTCCCGCCTAAAACTAATATATTCATTTTCTTCCACCCCTTTAAAATAGTAGTCCTCTTTATAATGACAAAAAAACAGACTTACTACAAATCAAAAATGAAGTGTAATAAGTCTGTTTATGTTGAAATAGCTGAACGCTATCAAAAATCCTGTCTCATAATAACAAGGCGCCGACTTGATTATCGTTTTGATGTTTCGGTAGGAGTCGTATTGCCACTGTCTCCTCCGTTTGTGCCATCTCCAGGATGACCTGAGCCACCATCGCCACTAGAACCATTGCCGCTATTTGAGCCGTTACCATTGTTGTCAGAACCATCGCCATTAGTTGATCCATTACCATTGTTCCCGGAGCCATTGCCGTTATTTGAACCGTTTCCGTTATTACCCGACCCATTACCGTTGTTGGAGCCATTGCCATTAGTAGGTGGCGTTGTTGGTGGTATTTGCTCTTGATCGTTGTTTTCCTCTGGGTCAGGTTTATCCTCACTACCTCCAGTAGAAACAACATTAGATTGTGGTGATGTTAATCCTGTAATATCTACAGCGACCACCACATAAGCTTGTCCACTAGCAACAGTAATACTTTGCGTTGACTCTAACACAGATGTTACAAGTGTGTTACCACCGTTCGTAACGTTATAGATACGATAACCGACAACATCGTTTGATGACCCTGACCAAGATAAAGTAGAACCATTTACTGAAGCTGATACCGCTGCTGGAGGACTACCATCCGCTGGGAAATCAACTGCTGATACCGATGAATTTGATAATGTTGAATTTTTTGGTAAAAGACTAGCAGGGTTTCCGCCAAGTCTACCTAACATTCGTTTAATAAAGGCTTGATTAATGCCTGCACCACCTGATTTAACAAATTCTGCTGGTGTATTTGGTAGAGCATTATAGGTTTTTCCTTTAATCGTCACAACACTTGAAGAGGCTAAGCTATCATCTGGTTGTGATGGTAAAAATACTTTCGCATTAAATAAATCAGAACGCACAAGACCCGCATTCGCACAAGCCGTAGAAGGAGCCATACCTGAAATACCACAGAATGAAGCAGTGACAACATTTTTAGGTGCCTTAAAGCTTGTAGGAGGATCAATTAACTGAGGATCCGCATCATAAACGGCATTCATTAAAGTTCCCCATAGTTTATTCACACGAACACTTGGTTGTAAATACGTGTTATTAAATACATTAAGTGGACGAGGTTGATCGTATCCCATCCAAACACCTAGAGAAACATTTGGGTTATAACCAACTAACCAAACATCTTTATAATCTTGAGATGTCCCTGTTTTTGCAGCGAAATCAGAAGAAAATTTTAATGTATTACGTGCCATCGTACCAGTTCCTTTAGTTAGGACATCACGCATCATATCTGTCACGATATAAGACGTTTCTGGACTAAATACTTGTACTGGTTCCACTTCATGCTGGTAAATAATATTTCCTTCTTGATCTTCGATTCGATCAATCATATAGGCGTCAACGAATTGACCACCATTTGCAAAAGTTGCAAAAGCATTTGTATTTTCTTCTACAGTAGTCCCTTCACTTAAAGCACCAATACCAGTTGCTAGGTTAGTGAAGTCATCTGGGTGTAATTTTGTGAATCCCATTTTTACTAACAGTTCAGCGGGGCGTCTATTAATAATATCATTATATAAACGTAGCGCTGATATGTTTTGAGAGTCTGCTAAAGCCTCACGTGCAGGAATAAGTCCTCGCTCATCACTCGTAATATAGTTGCTTGGGCTCCATTTACCTATAGAGAATTTCACGTCAACTAATGGGCTACCTGCACCGATAACCCCATATTCTATGGCTGGACCATAAACAAGTAATGGTTTCATCGTTGAACCGTTAGAACGATAAGCTTGTGTTGCGTGGTTTAGCTGAGTTGTTTTAAAATCTCGACCACCGACAAAGCTTAAAATACGACCTGTTGAGTTTTCTATTAAAATACTTCCAACTTGAACGGGCATCTCAACATCAATTTCTTCACCCGTTACAGGATCTTTCCCTTTACCTGTGTACGTATGGCCATAGTACTGGAAGTCCTTCGCTGCTTTTTGCATCGAATCATACATATCTTTATTAATCGTTGAATAAATACGGTATCCCTTCGAACGAACATCTCGATCGGCTAAAATCATATATTTATCCTTTATTTTTTTCTCTGTCTTTAATCGTTCTGGGTCAACCCCATCTTCTTTTGCTAGTTTTTCAGCAATAATTTCTTTTGCACGAGCTTCAAGTTCATATGTTAGCCATGGATATCGATCCTCGGCACGCATTTCAGGTCCGCGGAAATCTGCAGCGATATCATAGTCTAACGCTTCTTTGTACTGTGCATCGTCAATATAACCAGCTTCTTTCATACGATATAGTACTGTTTTCATACGATCAATACCTGGTTTTAAAGCTTCCTCACTTTTTAGCTCCCCAGTATTCGTAAATGGTGTATAGGCAAATGGGGCCTGTGGAATACCAGCTATGTACGCAGCTTGTGGAAGTGACAATTCTTTCGCTTTTACTCCAAAAATTCCTTCAGCAGCTGTTTCAACACCTGCGATATTTCGTCCTGAAGAGTTACGACCATACGGAATAATATTTAAATAAGCCTCTAATATTTCTTCCTTCGTCATAAAATGTTCTAAGCGCATAGCAAGTAAAATTTCTTTTGCTTTACGTTCATAGGATACTTCATTTGTTAATACTTGGTTTTTTATAAGTTGTTGAGTAAGGGTAGATCCACCAGTTTGTGTTGCAGAGTTAGTGACATCCTGTAATAACCCACGAATAACAGCTTTTGGTACGATGCCGTTATGTTCACGGAAATACTCATCCTCTGTTGCGAGAACAGCGTTAATTACATCTGGGGCAACATTGCTGAGTGAGGTTTCACGTCGATCTAAATCTGTTCGTAATTTCCCGATATAAATATCGTTGGCAAAATAAATTTCACTGGTTTCTTCATAGCTAAAAATCTGATTTCGTAATTCTTCTTTAGAGCGCAATGGCTCTTCTTTTACAAGAGAAGCAAAATAACCAGCTCCTACTGAACCGACAAATACAGTGCCAAGCAATGCAAAGACTAAAAATAGTAAAAATAAGTTCCAGGTAACACTACCTGAAATACGTAATTTCTTCATCCATTTTTGTTCTAGTAATTCATCGATCTTTGCATTGATTTTTTCAATCCAATCTTTCAATGTATCGACCTCCTAAAATCTTGTTTATTATAGCACATATTGTTTTAGAGCGAACATAGTTATTGACAATGAAAAAGATTCGTATAGAATTATATTTATAGTTTTCTAGTGAGGAAGAGTTTGCAGTAGTGTCTATATTCCCTGTTTAGAGAGCCAGTGGTTGGTGAAAACTGGTCATAATGTAGAGACGAATTACGTACTTGGAGCTTAGACGTGCGCGCCTGCGATAAAGGCGATTGAATGAAGTGGAAGGTGGATGACATCTTCAAGCCGGGTGGTACCGCGTTAGTTTGCAACTTAACGTCCCTGCATGCAATTGTTTGCGTGTAGGGACTTTTTTTATCGAATAATGTCCATGCACGTAATGAATTTCAACCATTTTAGGAGGAATCAACATGACAAATGAATTATTACAAGATTTAGAATGGCGTGGTTTACTATACCAACAAACAGATGCTGAAGGCATGGCAAAACTGTTAGATGAACAATCTGTATCTTTATATTGTGGTGTAGATCCAACTGCTGACTCTATGCATATTGGCCATATTGTGCCACTTTTAACACTTCGTCGCTTCCAAAAGGCTGGTCACCGTCCAATTTTACTTGTTGGTGGTGCGACAGGAATGATTGGTGACCCATCTGGCCGTTCAGAAGAGCGTCAATTACAAACAGTTGAGCAAATCGATCAAAATGTCCAAGGGATCAGAAGCCAATTAGAACGTATTTTTGATTTTGCGGAAGATGGCAATGGTGCACAGCTTGTGAACAATCGTGATTGGATTGGCAATATCAACACAATTGAATTTTTACGTGATTACGGAAAATTAATTAACGTGAACTACATGTTAGCGAAAGATACAATTGCTTCTCGTCTTGACACAGGAATTTCTTTCACAGAATTTGCGTATACGTTAATTCAAGGTATTGATTATAACCATTTATACAATCACTACAATTGCCGAATCCAAGTAGGTGGATCTGACCAGTGGGGGAATATTACTACAGGTTTAGAGGTTATTCGTAAAACACATGAGGAAGAAACAAAAGCCTTCGGTATTACGATTCCTTTAGTAACAAAAGCAGATGGTACAAAATTTGGTAAAACAGCAGGTGGTGCTGTATGGTTAGATGCCAAGAAAACATCTCCTTATGAATTCTACCAATTTTGGATCAATGCTGCGGATGCAGATGTGATCAAATACTTAAAAATCTTTACATTCCTATCTCGCGAAGAAATTGAAGCTTTAGCAGTTTCAGTAGAGGAAGAGCCACATTTACGTAAGGCACAAAAAGCACTTGCCGAAGAAATGACTCGTTTAATTCATGGTCAAGAGGCATTGGAACAAGCCATCCGTATTACGGCAGCTTTATTCTCAGGAGATTTAAAAGCACTATCGGCCGATGAAATGAAGGATGCTTTTAAAGATGTTCCTTCTATTGAAATGGCGAAAGAGGACAAAAATATTGTGGACCTTCTTGTAGAGGCAGGTATTTCATCTTCAAAACGTCAAGCACGTGAGGACGTATCGAATGGTGCGATTAGTGTGAATGGTGAAAAAGTGACTGATTTAGAGTACGTTTTTGAGGCGAAGGATCGTCTAGAGGATGCATTCAGTATTGTCCGTCGTGGTAAGAAAAAATATCATATGGTGAAATTCGTATAATTTTATTGTCTAAAACAACATCCCTGTAAATAGAGGGGATGTTGTTTTTTCTTCCTATAAAAAACTTGGATGTTCTATATGCTCATATTCTTGAGGGTGTAGCATTTTAGCAAGCTTTATAGCACCTTCAATAAGACGAGGAGATGGGCGACAATAAAGCCATTCTTCCATCACATGAAGACGTTCCATTTGAATGGCATGTAGCTCTTGGGCATGTGGACGTTTTAATAAAATGGCTGGTTGTATCCGTTCAAAAGCTACACCTACCCAAGCCATCATAATGTAGTCGGGATTTCGCTTAATGATATCAGCCCAATTTGTTTGAACACTGGCTAACTCTACATCTTGGAATAGATTGACTCCTCCAGCAATTGCACTAATTTCTGTTAGCCAATTTATTTTTCCAGGTGTAAAAATAGGGTTAGGCCACCATTCCCAATAGACGCTAGGTTTCTTGGCAATCGTTTGTGCAATAGAGCGCATCTCTTTAATCGATTGTAAGTATTCATCCATGATTACTTTGGCGCGTTCTTCTACATCACAGGCTCTCCCAAGGGTCAGTAGATCCTGTGCGATTTCCTCTAATGAGTTGGCATTAAAAACAATATGAGGGATATTTCTTTTTTGTAATTCCTCGATATTTTTTTCCATACCAGGCACACTTAAGGAAGCAAGGACAAGATCGGGTGCTAATGCCTCTAAAGCGTCCATATGAATTGATAAATCTGGGCCAAGTTGTGGTAAATCTTTTACAGTTGATGGCCAATCGGAGAAATCATCCACTCCAACAAGCTGGTCAGTCAGTCCTAAATAGGCGACAAGCTCTGTATTGCTAGGACAAATTGAAATTAATCGCATAACGGTCTCCTATTCTTTTTAAGAAAAGTATAATGAGAGTTTTTAGTGTAGACAATATCATGTATGCCAAACTCATAAAAAAAAGGTGGAGAAAACAATGTTTCTCCACCTTGATTCCCTCATTAAGAAAGTGCGATTGCTTCGAGGGACTCCTCTTTTTTCGCTACAGGCCCCATTGCATTTGTGATGATTTGTTTAATATCCTCTAATGTTGCTTTACGAGGATTTGTCTCAGCACAAACATCTAACATTGCATTTTTAGCCAAGATTTCAATATCTTCATCTTTTGCCCCTAATTCACGGAAGCCGCTAGGAATATTTAAATCTTTTGATAGTTTTTCGATGGCTGTAATTGCTTTTTCAGCAGCATCACGTTTACTTAAACCATCCACGTTTTCACCTAATAACTCAGCAATACGAGCAAATCGCTCAGTACGTGCAGTTACATTGAAGCGGCAAACATGTGGCAATAAAATAGCATTACATACACCATGAGGTAGATTGTAGTAACCGCCTAACTGATGAGCAATTGCATGGACATACCCAAGTGAAGCGTTATTGAAGGCCATACCAGCTAAAAATTGAGCATAAACCATTTGCTCACGTGCTTCTAAGTCGCCACCATTTGCATAGGCACGAGGAAGGTATTCAGGGATAAGTTGAAGTACCTTTTCTGCACAAGCATCCGTAATTGGGGTTGCATTTGTCGAAACAAATGATTCAATAGCATGTGTTAGTGCATCAACCCCAGTAGCTGCTGTTAGTGCAGGAGGTAAACCAATCATTAATTCAGGATCATTAATGGAAAGTAACGGTGTCACATGTTTATCAACAATGGCCATTTTTACTTTTCTTGCTGTATCCGTAATAATAGTGAAACGAGTCATTTCACTAGCAGTACCAGCAGTTGTATTAATCGCAATTAATGGCACAAGTGGATTTTGTGATTGATCAACGCCTTCATAATCGTGAATGCGTCCACCATTCGAAGCAATAAGTCCGATACCTTTTGCTGCATCGTGAGCGCTACCTCCTCCAAGAGAAACGATTGAATCACAGCTTTCTGCATGATACACTGCAACGCCCTCTTCAATGTTTTGATCTGTTGGATTTGGTTCTGCTTTAGGGAAAATTGCTACATCAATTCCAGCAGCTGTAATGATATTTGCAATTTGTTCAGAGAGACCTAATTTGTGCAAGCCCTCATCTGTTACGATTAATGTCTTCTTCACTTCTAAATCATTTAAGCGTTTACCAACTTCTTGAATTGCTCCAGGTCCAAATAAGTTTGTTTTCGGCATAACAAATTGCTTTAGAACGTCTGACATATTTCCAACCCCTTTTTAAAAATTATTATTGCTTGAATGATGGTGTACCACCTTTCGGAATTCATCGTATTCTATTTTTTGTAAAAGTTCAACTCGTATTTTTATTAAAATTGTTAATTTTATTCATGTTATTATTTTACAAAAAAGTTAACTTGTTTATAGAGTATGTTGGATGTGTTTTGTATAAGAATATTGAAATTGATATGGTTCATAAATATTTTACTATAAAAATAAAATATATTTTTTGGAAAACGGTTCTATTTTAGGAGTTGTTAGAATAGTAAATAACTGATATTTTGTTTTTATTATAATGGTAGTGATAATGTTATTTTGGAAAGGTGTAATACTATTTTAAAGTACATAAAGCTGTCACATTTTGTGGTGATACTACAAATTGGAGAAAAATAATATTTGTTTAAGCTTATACAGCTATATAGTGAAAATTTAATTGTTTTAACAGAGTTAATTGAAATTTTGCTGAATAATATTTCAGTGAAAAAATTTTCGATGAATGGGTGAGGTTAAGTATATGTCATTTAGGTGCACTAGCTTTAACATGTTGGTATTCTTTCCAAGGAATAGCCTAACATCTTGCTCTGCATCCCAAACACCTTGGTCCATACACTTTCAATTCTTCATCATAAAGAAGGTCCATTGTAAGTGAGGGCTAAAAGATACATAATTATTTTTATAGCAATCGTGCTTGTATGTGGTTGGCTGGGTGTTTTGGTAGACAGATTTATTCCAGGGCAACCTAAGGGAGACACTTCATAATCAGTGTACTTCCGGTTAACAGGTGGTTATTTGCGATAGTAGGGATTGTCACGATGATTTTCTGGACAGTTATGTACACAGAGATTTATCTGCTAACGAAAAGTATTTGGCCAATCGTTCTTATGCATACGACAGAAGATGCACTTGTCAATCCACACATTTTTGAAGGATATATTCAAGTTGCACAAGGGAAGGAATTTCTTGTTTCCCCAACAGCAGGGATCATAACAACATTCCTTTATCTAATAGTTGGACTGCTTCTGAGAATAAAACGAAAAAAACAACTAATGAGAAGAACTTCTCAATCAACTTTAATAACTATTATGGATCATTAAAAAGGGTTATGGATTTTTTGAGGCGAAGTATTGTGCAAAAGCAAGGTGAATGGGTAGCTGAAAAATACAATAGTGCTGGTTTATCAGTCATGTACAAACAACTTTTAATTAAATAACGAAAAAACCCCTGAAACAAATCGTTTCGGGGGTTTATAAAATCGTTGATTGACAAATCAAAAAGATTAACGAGAGTAGAGTACAACTCACCTAGAAAACGCAGTATTATCAACGTTTAAAGCGATTATTTATTTTTTTGCACCAAAATTTGCACCAATGCTATCACTAAAAATTTGAACAGTTTCTTCTTCAAGTTCTTTTAATACATGTCCATATACTTCATAAATCATAGCTGGTGTATTACCTAATCTTTCAGCGATCACTTTCACGTTCACACCTTTATTTAATAAAATTGTGCAATGTGTGTGGCGTAAACCATGCAGTGTGATTTCTGGAAGTTTTGCATTTTCCACAACTCGTCTCACCATATACAACAAACCTGAATCTGAAATAGGTTCACCTGTTTGATATGAGATGAAAACAAAAGTAGAATCATTCAATTTGTTACCAAAAGCAAATAGCGTAGCTTTACACCAAGTTTTATACTTTTCCAATTGAACAATTACAGATTTATCCACTTTGATTGTACGCATACTATTCTTAGTTTTTGGTGTACGAGCGCCTTTAGAATCACGTGTACGTTCAATTGTAATGGTGTTATTTTTAAAATCAATGTTTTGCCATTGCAGTCCACACGCTTCACCTCTACGCATACCTGTATAGGCTACTAATAGAAGGAACGTATAATTTGTAATGTTTTCAGTTTCTTTAGCGGTTTGTAAAAATAAGTTTAGTTCTTCGGGTGTGAGATAATTTTCTTCACGTTTAGCAGTTTGATTATCCTCATTTTTAAACGCTATTTTTGTGAAACGGTTGCGATCTAGTCGTTCATCTTCTACTGCTGCATTGATAGCAATTTTGAAAAGGTTGTGTAATAACCTTACTGTACTAGGTTTATACTTTTGTTCTAATACATCAATAAAGTTTTTCTGATAAAGGCTTTTCGTTAGTTGCTGCAACTTAAAATGACCAATTAAAGGTTTCATTTGAACACGAATAGCCATTTCTCGTTGCTTACGTGAAGTGACTTTCCATTTTTTCTGATTCGTTTCATACCAAATATCGAGCCATTGTGCTACAGTTAAATTATCGTTTTCAATATAACTTGTTACACCTCGCAGCGTTTGAGCCTTCACTTCCAAAAGGGCTTGAATAGCTGCTTTTTCTGTTTTAAATCCATGTTTCTTTTTTTCTTTACGCTTCCCAGTTAGTCCATCATAATACTTGTGGCGATACATCCACAGTTTACCTTTAGAGTTTTCGTATGAAAACACTTCTTTTTCTTTATTAGATCGTTTATATTCCATTTGGTTACATTCCCTTCAACGCTTTTGGTGAGCATGTTTGTAGGGATGAAAATGGTATTAATCAAGAATTGTTTTAATCATTAAACGTAACTTTTCTTGTACTTCATCAGGGATTTTAACACCTTCTTTGAAGAAATAAAAATTACCTTCATTATCTGAATTTAAATATATTGCTGTTGGTACATTTCCATTATAATTATTAATTGCTTGCCATTCAGTAAATTGTGATTGTACTTCTTTTTTTATATCTTCGGGTTCATCCGTAGATAAAGCTAGGTGAATCACTGCGTTATTTACAGCGTTTTGTTCTATTTTTTTTAACTTTTGCAGATTGTTATAAAGTTTCAATAAATCCTTTTCATTATCTTCAACGGCTTCGGTATCATCAGTTTCTTTAGCTATTATGTGACCTTTTTCGATAAAGACCTTTTTAAATTCCTCGAAACTATGCCATCCTTCAAAATCACTAGGATTCATTATTTTTAGAATGTTAATCACTTTTTCTGGAAGACTTTTCTTTAAACCAACATCGACACCAGATAAGTGTATGAGATAAGCAAATGACAAATCTAACTCTCGAGATAAGTCGAGGATAATCTCAATAGAAGGATTATTATTTTTTCCATTTTCTAATTGCGATAAATAAGGATGTGAAATACCTACTTTACTAGCCATTTCCCTTAATGAAATACCTTTTGCCTTACGTGCTTGTTTAATTACTTCTCCAAACGTATCCTGTTCCATATTGTCACCTCTTTTATAATTATTTTCCTTAAGTGTACTTATAAAATGGTTGCTAGTCAAACGCAAGTGGTTGATAGTGGTTGACCATCTACCGAATGTGGTATATTATGTTAAGTGAGGAGGTGGACAAGATGTTAAAGTTTGTCTTGAAAAATCCTAATGAATTGAAAATGACAATGGCATTGAATGGACTTAGTATTAGAGGATTCTCTAAGGAAATAGGGGTTTCTCATTCTTTTTTGTCACAAGTAATAAACGGAAAAAGAAATCCATCTGCTACTACTGCTAAAAGAATCGCTGCAGGTTTACAAAAGGATATAGGTGATTTTTTTTTAGTTTTAGTGGTAGATGAACTACCGTTTGAAGGAGGAGAATCATGTTTCCAGCAAAAATTGAAGTAGTCGTAGACGAAAAATTAGTCAAAGAAGAAATAAAAAAGCAAGTGGATGCAGCAGTAATCAATCAATTATGGTTTGTGGATGCAAATAAAATTGCAGAGTTATGTTGCCTTTCGGTGAGATTTTTGGAAGAACATGTATTTTCTGATTATCGTATGCGATCAATCCAAATTCAAAAGAACCGTAAACGCATCTGGAGAGCAGATAAGGCTTTTGAAGTAATCGAACAAATTTTTGGTGAGTGGTAATAAAAATATAAGCGCTTTTGGTGAGCAAAGTAACAACAGGGATTAACGCAACAAAGAAAGTGGGTGAATAAATGCAACAAGCAACAAGCATTGAAGAATTCATTCTTCCAGAAATAAAATCAGATTCTTATTTTAATATTCCGCTAGAATTGCAACAACTCAAACGATGGGTTGTCCATAAAAATAAAGTGCCGTATCAGGTGAATGGCAAAAAGGCAATGTCCAACAATCCAGAAACATGGGACACATTCGAGAGTGTTGTACAAGCGGCAAGAAGTGGTCGATTTAGCGGTATTGGATTTATGTTTTCAAAAAATGACCAATACATCGGGATAGATATTGATAAATGCTATATCAATGGAAAATTTAATGAGATAGCGAGCGAACTAATTGAACAATTGGATTCATATTGTGAGTTCAGTCCGAGCGGTACAGGCGTACACATTATTGTGAAAGGTACTTTACCCGATTACGTCACACAGACGGGCTTTAAGGATTCCAATCGTGGCATTGAAGTTTATGGACATGGAAGGTACTTCACTTGTACTGGTAATAGGGAAAGTGATAACGAAATTCAAGAGCGTACAGATGAAGTTGCAGGACTTATTGAAAAATATTTCACTAAAGAACAACTAGCACAATATACAGAAACCAGATTTAATACTGAACCTTTTAATCTTGAAGAAGATGAAGTAACGTGGCAAAAAATGTTTGAAGATTCGAAAACTGGTCAAGACATTATAGCCATGTGTAGAGGGGAACTAATTCGAAACGGTGATCACTCAAGCACAGATTATTACTTGTGTCAGGAACTCGCCTATTATTGCGATAAGGATTTCGTAAAGATGGATAGGATGTTCAGAAATAGCGGTCTTTATCGTGATAAATGGGATAGACGAACAGGTGAAATGACGTATGGAGAATTAACGTTATTAAAAGCGGCCGCAAGCAAAAAGAAAACTATATCTGACTATAAAAAGCAGAAGGATGATTTCCAATTGCGTGTAAGCGAGAAAGATTCCCCCAATGTAGACTTACAAAAGCTACTAAATGAAAGGCGTTCCAAAGAGTTAGAAAGCGCAATTGCAGCATGGGAAGCAACAGGTGGAAAAGGGAAGAAACCAAGTACCATTTCACCTATCCGATGTGCAATTGTGCTACAAGAGTACATTTCCTTTGTATTATTCGATTTAGAAGAAAATACAAGGCTTGCTATGTACCAACCAACAGAAGGAACGTACACAAATAATACCACATTAATCAAGCGTGTTATTAGCTGGTTAGAGCCTTCTTTTAATGAAGCAAAGGCAAATGAAGTGATTTATCACTTGACCAATCAAGCACAAGTGAAAGAAAGAACAACAAGTAGATTCTTAATACCTGTTAAAAATGGTGTATTTAATCTTAAGACGAAAACATTAGAGCCATTTACACCTGATTATGTTTTTACATCAAAAATAGCAACTTCTTATATTCCAAATGCAATTAATCCTACGATTGATAATTGGGATGTTGAAAGTTGGCTAGATTCAATTGCTTGTGGCGATGCAGAAATCGTTAAATTGTTGTGGCAAGTTATTAACGATTCCTTAAATGGTAATTACACTCGTAAAAAAGCTATTTTCCTTCTAGGTGAGGGGAACAACGGTAAAGGGACATTCCAAGAACTCATTACAAATTTAATTGGTGTGCAAAATATCGCTACTCTTAAAGTGAACGAATTTGATGAACGTTTCAAATTAAGTTTGCTGGAAGGGAAAACAGCGGTTATTGGCGATGATGTACCAGCTAACGTTTATATAGATGATAGCTCGAATTTTAATTCTGTTGTAACAGGAGATCGTGTAATCGTTGAACAGAAAAACAAGCCTATTTATAGTACAGTTTTTCGATGCAGCGTTATCCAATCAACTAATGGCATGCCTAAATTCAAGAATAAGACAACAGGCACAATTAGACGTATTGTGATTGTTCCATTCAATGCTAATTTTAATGGTGCGATTGAAAACTTCAAAATTAAAGATGAATACATCAAAAATGAACAAGTATTGCAATACGTTCTCTATAAAGCTATCAATATGGATTTCGAGAAATTTGATATTCCAACAGCATCAAAAATTGAACTTGAAGAATTCAAACAGGACAACGATCCGATTATAGACTTCAAAATAAATGTATTTGATACATGGGGGTTAAATGAAGTTCCCAAAACTATTGTTTATGAGATGTACAAGCGTTTTTGTAATGAGAACGGCTATAAATACATTTCGGATAGAAAATTCCATAAGCAATTTAAAATGCAACTAACGGATGGCTGGACAGATGGATTGAAGCGTTTTGATTGGTCGGAATTAAGCAAAATTGGCGATTTAGATTACATGGGTATCGGTTTCCCCGATAAAAGCAAGCCACAGAAAACATATAAAAACGAAAAGCTGAAAATTGTGTAGCTGGATTTGTAACTGTAACTGAAATGTGTAACCGAAAAAAATATTTCAGTTACAGACAAACTCCTTGTGGCAGTAGAGTTAAAAGCACTTTGTAACCCTGTAACCGAAAATCTATTAACTTTTATAAAAAAGTAATCATCATCATTAATAGGTGTTCTATATAAATATAAAAATTAAGTGAAAATTACGGTTACAGTTACAAGAATGATTAAAAGCCTCATCGCTCTAAGGTTTGTCTATGTAACTCAAATAAATAGTTCGGTTACAAGTACAGTTAATTTCAGTTACAAGACCAAAAAGCATTGGTGATATTAATTGTGGAAGTTTGAAAGGTGGTGATGCGATGTTATTTAAACAATGGATTTTACAATTTACAAATGAAGATTCTCCTAGAGGGGATTTAGCAGTAGACGTTCGTGACGATATACTTTTCCCAAGTACCAAATATTTCGGTGAGATGTACGATTACCTAGAATCAAAACGTGCTAGTGAACTATACTTAGATTCTTTTAAAGAAGCATGGAAGCAATATAAGGAGGAAAACAAATGACATTCAAAAATTGGTTATTAAATCATTCAGATTATAGTAAATACGGTCAGTTAGCAGTAGATATTGAAGGCGATAAAACATTCCCAAATACAGAGAGTCGTTTAGAAATAATGGTCTACCTGATTGGTAGCAATGCTGGAGAATCAGCTTTCCGAATGTTTAGTGAAGCATGGGAAGAATATGTAACGGAATGCAACAAGGTGGTATCACAATGAAACATATTCACGAACAAGGTTATACAGCCATCATGAAAAATCTAAAGGAATTGAAACAACATATAGCGGATAGAGAACACCAGTCAGCTTTACGTAAAGCGGATGATATTGAAGCAATCTTATTAGCAAATGAAGATACTAAACCAAAGCGTGCTAAAAAAGTTTGGAATGACGAAAGATGGTAGTTTTAATTAAATGAAGCCACAACGCAAATGTAAACATGCTACATGCAGAACATTAATTGATTACGACCAACAACACTGTGAAGCCCATAAACCTAAATCATTGTGGAAGCAAGAAAGCTATGCAGCACGAATGGAGAAGGATGAACAATACAGACGATTTTACGCAAGCAAGGCATGGAGAAACCTTTCATTCCAGCATCGTTTGAAGCATCCATTATGTGAGGATTGTCTCAAACTAGGTATAGCGGTAAAAGCAGATGTAGCAGACCATGTAATTGAGATTAAAGATGATTGGTCAAAGCGACTTGATGAATCAAACATTATTAGTCGCTGCCATCATCATCACGCAATTAAAACAAAGCAAGAACAAAAGAAACGTTCCCTTCCGTAAAAAGAGGGGGGCGTGTTTTGTAAGTGTGGGCACCGATGATGGGACCTTTCTTCTCATAAATTGCCTTTTAAAAGGTTGGAAAAACGCAAATAGTAAGTTAATTACAAAAAGTAAGTATTGTGATACAATAAGGAAAAGGGAGGTTTTTCGATGGGGAAGAAAATTCAATTAATCGAGCCGACCAAAGCACATATTTCTAAAGCAGAACGTTTGGATAGGGAAGAAATGCAGAAAGAACTATTCGAATATGCAGAATTGAACACGAAGCCGCCAAACCATTTGAAAGGTGAAGCATTAAAAGAATGGAATCGTATTGTTCCATATATAAAAAATGATATTCCTGTTTCAGAATTGGATTACTCGTTAATTGCTTCATATTGTGTGGCAGTAGGGACGGTTATAGATTGTCAAAATAATATAAATAAGTGTGGCATTGTTCTAGCTGATGGTAAAGCAAATCCAGCGGTAAAAATGCAGTCACAAGCTATTAAGGATATGCGAATGTTAGCTAATGCACTTGCAATTAGTTTAGATGGAAGAATGAAATTAGCACTTAATAAAGTAAAAGAAAAGCCTGTTGATCCATTCGAGAAGTTGATGAGCAATGACTAATTTTGCACTTGAATATGCGGATAAAGTCCTTTCAGGTAAGTTGTTCGCTGGGGAAAAGATAAGACAGGCTTGTGAACGATTTAAACGTGATTTAGAACGTTCGAAAAATGATGATTTCCCTTATTATTTCAACGAGCAACAAGCGAATAAGGCAATTGCTTTTATGGAATTATTACCTTCTACAGATGGTTCAAAAATTGAAATGCTACTTTTTCAAAAGTGGATAATTTCAGAGTTGTATGGTTGGCGTGAAAAAGGTACAGAAAACAGACGTTACAATCGAGCGTTTATTTCCATGTCGAGGAAAAATGGAAAAACTTATTTAGTAAGTGGTATGGGTGCTAATGCTTTGCTAATGGAAAAACAACCAGCAGAAGGTAGACAAATTTTATTCGTGTCCAATGCACTTAAGCAAGCAAAGTTAGGGTATAACATGATGAAAAATAGCCTTAACAAGATTGTGAAGCAATCGGAATTTATGCGCCATAGATTGAAAATTTTAAATGCTGAAATACGTGATATTCCTTCTAATAGTTTCGCTACTGCGTTAGCGAGTGACACATCCACACTTGATGGCTATGCTGGAACAACGGTGATATTAGATGAATGGCACGAAGCAAAAGACCGTAAAGTCTATAACGTTTTAAAGTCAGGTATGGCGCAAGAAAAGAATGGTCTGTTAGCAGTCGTTTCTACAGCTGGATTAAATCCTAATGTGCCAATGTATGAAGAATATCAAATGTTATCGGATGTGCTAAGTGGCAAAGAAGAAGCGGATCGTTATTTCATAGCAATATGGGAACTCGATTCAAAAGATTGGTTAGATGATGAGGATAAATATATCGCTGCTAATCCAATTTTTGAGCATGAAGAAATTAAACAAACAATGCTTCCAGCTATTCGTGATGATGTGCAGATTGCACGTAAACAAAATAACTTAAATGCGGTATTAGTTAAAAATTTCAACATGTGGCTACAAGCGAGCGAGGATTCCTATATCAGTGTGGAAGATTGGGAAGCAGCAGAAGCAAAAACACAACCTGATATTCAAGGGCGTGATATTTATATCGGTATTGATCTTTCAAAAACAAATGATTTAACGTCTGTAAGTTGGTGTATTCCGATTGTTGAAACAAGACAGCTATATTGTGACAGCCATTCGTGGGTTGGTACTAAATATGGTCTTACTCAAAAGATTAAAAGGGATGGCATTAATTATGTAGCACTCGAACAAGAGGGAGAATGTTCTATTACAAAATTAGAGAGTGGCATCATCGACTATGAGGACATTTTCAACTGGTTATTACGGTTTATTCACGAAAACAAATTAAATGTACAGGCTATTTGTTACGATGGCTGGAACGCTAACACGCTTATTACAAAGTTGGAGAAAGAACATTTACCATTAGTGGAAGTAAGGCAAGGGGCTTACACATTAAATACACCTACAAGAACATTCCGAGAGCAACTATACGATGGGAAAATTGTTCACTCAAATAATAAACTTCTCACATATGCAGTCAATAACGCCATATTAAAGATTGATAACAACGGTGTCATGATTAATAAAAATCGTAACAGTGAACGTATTGATCCAATTGCTGCATTGATGAACGCATACACACAAGCTATGTGGCATTTTGAAGAAGTAGAAGGGAAAAAGGCAGATAATGAATTTTATACGTCTGAAAACTTTAGTTTCTAGTCATTTACACACCATTCTGTTATTGCTAGGAATGATGTTCATTGTGGCAGCAGTACAGATTCTAACAAATATCGGCTACACACTTTTAACAAGTGGCATATTCATTATTATCATTGCCTTGTTAATCGAAAGGGGGGTAGCAAAATAGATGAGTTTCTTTAAAAGTTTAAATACTGTACAGACACGTTCAGAGCCGTTTATAGACCATTTGGTTAGTCTTACATCAGATGATACAGCTATCCAATACACAAGCGTTAGAGCGTTAAAGAATAGCGATATTTTCACAGCAGTTAAGGTTATTGCTGGAGACATTGCTTCAAGTGAATTAATGGGAAAAGGGCCTATCGTTCAATTACTAAATAACAAGCCTAACACATACACCGATAGTTGGCATTTCTTTTTCAGTATGGCAGCTAATGTTTTATTAAACGGAAATGCATTTGCGGAAATTGAACGAGATTCAGATGGAAAAGTAATTGCAGTTCACCAGCTAACTAATAGTGTGAGTGTCAAGCAATTGGATAATGGCAGCATTATTTATGAAACAACGAATGATGAGGGCAAACGTTACAAATTGGATAGTGAGGATATTCTTCACTTCAAACATTTTACGACAGATGGGTTAGTAGGATTAAGCCCACTGTACGCTTTGAGCGGTGAGTTAAAACTGCAAGAAAGCGGAAATAAAATGTTATCAGGTTTCTTCAATCGAGGGGTAAACGGTGGCGGTATCTTAAAGGTTAAAAAGTCTGATTTAGATACAACTGCTAAAGAAGCAATTCGAAAAAAATTCGATGAAGCAAATGGCAGCACAGACAATGCACTCAAAACAATTGTATTAGATGAAACATTTGAGTACACACCAATTCAAGTTAATACGGAAATCCTTAAATTAGTGAATTCTAATGATTGGACAACTAAACAAATAGCAAAAGTATTTGGTCTTTCTACAGATCGCTTAGGTGTGGAAGCGAATCACAGTAATACAGAACAATCTAATAAAATGTATTTACAAAATACATTAACGCATTATTTGAAAGCATTTGAAGGTGAATTATACAACAAGTTAGGAGTAGAAATTACCTTCAATGTTGACCGTTTCAATAGCGATGCTCAAACGACTTTCGAAAATGCAGTGAAAGCAGTCGAAAGTTCCATCATGACCATTAATGAAGCACGTCAGAAGATTGGTCTTGAACCTATTGAAAATGGTGATAGATTGATACAAAAAAATAATAGTGGAAGTGAGGTAGGTTTATGACAACTGAAGAAAAAGAAAAGCGTTTAACTGAAAATGCAGACCTGGAAGCACCGACCAAAGCACAATCAGATGAAGCAGATTCAGAAAACGCTCAAGACGATGATACAAAATCAAAAGATGCAGCACAAGATGAAAAAGTCATTAGTGGCTATGCTATTAAATTTGGCAAACCTTCTAAAGATTTAGGTGGCTTTGTGGAAGTTATTACACCCGATGCACTTAAAGAAGTAGATTTATCAAACGTTATCTTGCTACATGGGCACGATTACAGTAAGCCTTTAGCAAGTGTTAAAGCTGGCACATTAAAGCTAGAAGTGGATGAAATAGGGCTTCGTTTTGAAGCGATTTTACAAGATACAACCTATGCAAACGATATTTATAAAAATATTCAAGCTGGCATTATTGATTCAATGTCATTCGGTTTTGAAATGGGCATAGATTCATTCGACAAAGACGAGGATGGCATTGTTACTCGTAGCATTGAAAAAATGAAAGCATTACATGAAATTTCAATTGTGACAATTCCAGCTTATGACGAAAGCAATGTACAAGTAAATACACGTTCATATGAAGCGTGGGTAAACCAAAATACGAATAAAAAGGATGATGAAGAAATGGTAAAAACATTATTAAATAACGAGAATACAGAAACACGTTCATTTGAAACTTACATTCGTTCACATGGCGAGGTACGAGATGGTTTAACAACAGTAAATGCAGATGTAGTTATTCCAAAGGACATTATCGGTGAAGTATTTGATTTAAAACGTCAACGCTACAACCTAGCACAATATGCAACAGTTAAAGAAGTTTCAAATGGTCAAGGGAAATACCCAATTGCAACAAATCAAGAAGCAACATTAGCAACAAAAGAAGAATTAGCACTAATTGCAGATGTAGAAGCAGATATGTTTACACAAGTTCAATACAATGTACAAACACGTGCTGGTAAAATTGCACTTTCAAATGAAGTAGTAGAAGATGCAGCGGTTGATATTGTGGGAGAGGTTAAGGCACAGCTTCAAAAATTAATCGAGAATACAGACAATGCAAATATCATTGCAAAGCTAAAAGCATTTACGAAAGTAGAAGCAACAGGCTTAGACGATTTAAAGAAAGTGAACAACGTAACATTAGATCCAGCGTTAAATAAAATGGTTATCGTGAATCAAGATACATTCAATTACCTTGATACATTAAAAGATGCAGATGACCGTTATTTATTACAACCTGACGTAACAGCAGCAAGCGGATATTCATTATTCGGAAATCCAGTAGTAGTTATTTCAAACAAATTACTTCCTTCTCCAGCAGTAGGCACATACCCAATGATTATGGGCGATATTGCACAAGCCATTTTCGTAGCACGTAGAAACCAAGTAACAACGCAATGGGAACAATTCGATTATTATTCACAAGGTTTAGCAGTTATCGTTCGTAACGACTACCAAGTGATTGATGCAGATGCAGCACGTTATATTGAAATCACACCAGCTTAATTTGATTGATAAAGGGATGGGCATTGTGTCTATCCCTATTTTTATAGAAAGGTGAGGATGTTATGAGTTTAGTTACAGCAACATTAGCAAGCGTGAAGTTATCGTTACGCATTGACCATAATTTCGATGATGAATTAATTTCGGCATTACTTGAAACAGCTAAGCAATACATTAAGGATGCAATTGATAGTAACAATACAGATGGCACTATTGAAGGTTATAAGCAATATGATTGGGCAGTCAGCTTACTTACACAACATTGGTATGAGGGGCGATTCGAAACACCTAAAGAGCATATTCCCACAACTGTACAATCGTTATTACAGCAAATGAGGGGGAAATACTATGCTTCCAAGTAATTATAGGCATCGGATTCGAATTTTAGAATTTACGATAGAACAAGATGAACTATTACAAGAAATTGAAGTAGAAAAGGAATTAGGCTACTTTTGGGCAGATATACGAACGCTAAAAGGTGAAGATATTCAGACCGCTGGAATGGAATTTCAAAAGAATACATTCCGTTTTATCATACGGTACAATCCAGCGATCACTAGCAACATGATTATTGAATATCAAGGACAACGATATGATATTGATGAAATTGTGAATGATAATTTACGGAATCATACACTGACCATTATTGGTAGGACTAAAGTGGGGATATAAAAATGTAAATGTTTTACTTTTGTTGTGCTATTATAATTTATGTGAAGGAGGTGTTATTCTATGTTCAGAACTTCAAAAGCAAAGAGCATTGACCGATACGGTAGAAAATACAGTATCGACAATATTGAATTCACAATCGAAAAGTGGGAATTCAGTATAGATGGCATGTATGGGCATATTTATTTCACTGTTAAAAAAGGTAGTTATTTGTACGGTGCAAATAATGGGGCATACTGTTCAAAACTAGATGAAGATTATGATTTAATCAGTGTCGCAACGCCTTGTTTCTTAGATGAAAATGGTGCAACAGAAAGACCATTATCACAAATTTTTAAAGAAGCCATTGAATTTGCAGATTTAAACTTGTTAAGAGGGTAAACGATTAAGCAGCCATTTATTTGGTTGCTTTTTTTGTGGTGTGAAACAATTCGAGACGCACCTAGCTTCATGGAAAGAAGTTTCGATGCGTCTCATGTGGGTTTTATTCTTCAATTTTTTCTTTATTGTGCTGGATAATATCTTCTATTTCACAATCCAAATAACTACATAATTTATCTAGCACAGTCATTGAAACATTTTCTCCTTTAGCTAGTTTCGCCATTGTAGCAGAAGATAATTGCAATTCTTTCTTTATTTCCTCTCTTGTAACTTCACGATCAATCATTGTTTTAAATAATGGTTTATATTCGAATGGCATAATTAACCCCCCTCTTTATTTATCTAATTATATCATCAATGTTTAGAAATCTAAACTTTTTATTTATATATGTTGACAATTGATTTAGAAAAGATTACTATAAGTTTAGAAAGTTAAATAAATAGTTTAGTTTCGTAAACGACTTTCAAAGCCTATCAACAGGTAGCGGTGAATGGACTAGAAATAAGCCGCAATAAATTTAAAAGGAGAGAATTAAATGGATAAACGCCAGGTACATAATTTAAGTTTTGAAATCGAAATGATGAGCATGTCGTTGGATGCAGCATTTTCATTAAGTGATGAAATGGATCACGCTTCCGAACATTACGGCAAAGAATTAGCTGCAGGTAATGAAATCAATGTGGAAGAGTTGGTTCGAAAACTTAAATTTTTCAGCAACATGATGCACCTACAAGTAACAAATTTAAACGACCACATGAAAGGTTCAAAGGTTATCATTAAAGATTTGTTAAAAACCAATCGTATTTAAGTAGATAGTGCAGTTATCCAGAAAGGAGGGAATGATCAAATGAAAACAACAACTAGCAAATATTGTGCAGAATGTGAACGTGGTTTTGTAGCTGGTGAGGTAGTGCATTATACGTGGTATGAAAACAGATGTTTTTGTGATAAGTGCAAACAAGCCTTAAATGAACGTGTAACGCCATCATATTTAGATTGGCAATTACGTAAAGTGTGGGAGGATGTTGAACAATGAAAAGACGCACACATGAGCAAATAATGGCTAGCAAGGCAATTTACCGTAAACATGCCGAACGATACAAAGCGAATGGGTATCCAGAGCATAGAGCCAAGCGCATGATGGCTTACACATCTTTAATTACTAAAGCGATTGCTTTAAAGGGGGTGAGGTAAATTGTTCATCACAGCTAAAGAATGGCGAGCGTTATCTTTACGCAATCGCATGTTGTTATTGGAAGCAGCGGCAAATAAGAATAAATAGGGTAATTAGGTGACGTAAAAAGTTACGAGACCTATTCACCGAATCAACATACACAAATAGAAACGAGGGAAAATAAATGAAACAATCAACAGAACGAATTCAAGCGTTAGTGAGAGTATGCGACTTTGAAGTGTATAATTTATCAGCACAAATGGTCGAATTAGAAGTTGTACAAGGTGCAGTAGCAAGTTTAATAGAGCGTATTGATGAAATCCATCACAATGGTTGGAATGAAGAAAGGGGAATGGCAACTCTTTGTTTAAAAGAAATCCAAGACAGCGTTAGATTAATTGATATGGCTTTCTATCCGTTGTTTAAGGAAATGAACAGCAGAGTAGATAAGCTACATAATAATTCTTCTGAATTACATGAATTAGTACATGCAAAAGAGGAAAATAAAAAAGCCGATGCGCCAACATCGACTAAGTAAAAGAATTATAAATAGATTTTAGCATAAAGGAAGGGCTTGCTCAATATCGAGTAGGCTCTTTTTATAGCCGAAAATTGGACAATAAAATCAAAAACTTAACATTTCATCCCTATAAACATGCCCACCAAATAGCGTAGAGTTCTACACCTAAAATTGCACCAAATTAGCACCACAAAATTGCACCAAATTGGGACATTATTATTCATTTATATGCAAAGTTAGAGAAATAAAAAACCCTAGAAAACATTGATTTCTCAACATTTCTAGGGCTTCTCGAACTACTCTTTGCAGAGCAATTTTATTAACGAGAGTAGTACTCTACGATGAATGCTTCGTTGATTTCAGCTGATAATTCAGAGCGCTCTGGAAGGCGAGTGAATGTACCTTCTTTTTTGTCAGCATCAAATGTTACGTAGTCAGGTACGAAGTTGTTTACTTCGATTGCTTCTGTAACAACAGCAAGGTTTTGAGATTTTTCACGAAGAGAAATCGTTTGACCTGGTTTTACGCTGTATGATGGGATATCAACGCGTTTGCCATCTACTAAGATGTGACCGTGGTTAACTAATTGACGAGCTCCACGACGAGTACGAGCTAAACCTAAACGGTAAACTAAGTTGTCAAGGCGAGTTTCAAGAAGGATCATGAAGTTTTCACCGTGAACACCTTTCATTTTACCAGCGCGGTCAAATAGAGTACGGAATTGACGTTCGTTCATACCATACATATGACGAAGTTTTTGCTTCTCTTGAAGTTGTAAACCGTATTCTGATAATTTTTTACGTTGGTTTGGACCGTGTTGACCTGGTGCGTAAGGGCGTTTTTCGATTTCTTTACCTGTACCGCTTAGTGAGATACCAAGACGACGTGATAATTTCCAAGATGGACCTGTATAACGAGACATATTGTTGTCTCCTCCTTTAAATTTGGTTTTTTTGTTGTAAAACAAAAACCAGTAGTACCCATTCTTATGCGCATTTTATTTTCATGTATTTTCGCCTATGCAGCCGTTAGGTTACGCAATACACCATCTAATTTTCAACTGTTGAGAATCTAAGTAGTCGTACATAAGAAAATAGAGGAATAAAATACAGTCATAAGCTTATACCACTGCTGCGTTTATTTTACACAACCTCCATTGTAACTGTTTAGGACAAGGACGTCAATTATTAACATTTAAAATTTTACTAACAAAAAAATATAGTAGGAAATTCCTCACTAACGATTTTAAATGAAATGGAAATAGTTAATGATGCGCTGTGTAATGTAAATTGTAAAAGTAAGGGAGAATTACATAGTCAAAATGACACAAATTATGTATAATATATTATAAGTTAATAGTAATTGATTTGGACGTTATATAGAAAAGGTGATTTCATGACAGACCATTTACAAATGCTAAAATATATAAAATCTGATGTTTTGAGCTTTTGGGTGAGTTCGAATGAAGAACAAACTAGTTATAATGGGTATTTTTATTCATTAAAACAGTGTCTAAAGAAGCACTTGAAAATTGATAATGCTGCTTTTCTCAGTTTTGAGGGTAATTCTTTAATCCCTATTGAGGAGATGGCTTCATTAACAATTGAAACAAAGCTAAATGCTGTGTCATGGCTGATGATCGAAGCTAGTTTTTACCAACAAAAAGTAGTGGAAATTCCTTATATATTAAAAGCACGGCAGGCCTATTCAAAGATGACAGATATGGTGCTTTTTCAAGTAGAGGGCAAACATCCCATTGGTGTATTACTTGTCGAGGCGACAGAGACTTGGACAGACTTCATGACCTCGGAATACGGTGAAGAATGTATTGAAATACTTTCAAAGGTTCTTCAAATGATAAGAGATAATTTTGATGTAAAAATAAACGAAGATCAATATAGAAAACTATATAACATGACTGATTTATTTCATTCAACAATGGATATTGATTTAATTTTAGAAAACGTTTTAAAAAATATAAGGGATAATTTTCCGGATTTTAATGTTGAGCTTATTTTATCGAATGATCAAGACCGACACACGACTATCGATATTAAGCTTTTTGATTATTTATCAGAAAGGCCTGCTACAATCGAAGCATTTGTATCAGGAGAGTTGACGACAGAGCTAGCGAGTGATTTAAATTGTCGATTGCTTAATGCACCTATAAAAGGCAGGCAAGCCATCTATGGTATTTTGCAAGTAAGTGCCCCCACTACGTATCTATTTTCAACGACTGAAAAGGATTTTGTACGGATGCTCGCGCAGGCGTCAGGGAATGCACTTGAAAATGCAAAATTATATCATCAATCGCATCGCCTCGTAAGTGACTTACAACTCATCAATGAAACTTCACATCGTTTAAATATGAGGATTGACATTCATGAAATGTTATTATTCCTACAAAAGCAATTACTAAAATCTTTTCAACCAATGGAAGTTTGTTTCGCTTTTAAAAAAAATGATACATTTGAGGTAACAGGTGCGAGTACCTCGTTGTTTAGTTCGGAAGAGGGTAGAACGTATATCAAACATGTTGAAAAACATTTTACTCAAACGAATGACCCGTTGTTTATAGCCGATTTCAGCCGTTTAACTCCTCGTCAAATTGAGTATCGATCAATTATGGCGATTCCTATTTTAATGGAAGAAAAGATTAATGGTTTTAGTATTGTCTTACATAAAGAGCCATATTTCTTTTCATTCGACAGTTTTAAATTAATGCAATCGTTAATTCACCACTCATCTTTAGCCATTGCGAACTCTATTTTACGCACACAGCTTCAGGAAATGGTCGATTTGGATCACCTCACGAAACTTTATGCTAGAAGTTACCTTGATCAATTTGTAGAAAAATCGCTTGAATACGATCAGTCAGGTATGTTTTTGTTAATTGATATTGATAATTTCAAGCGCATCAATGATACGTATGGTCACCAGGTGGGGGATAAAATTCTTGTGCAGATTGCAGTCCAATTGAGAGAAACTATTGGTAGTCGTGGTATTTGTGCAAGGTGGGGCGGAGAAGAAATGTCCGTTTATGTACCTAATATTAACGAGAAGGAAGCTTTAGAATTGGCATCAACTATTGTGGAGATCATCCCCAGTGCCACAGATCCTCAAGTAACTATTTCTGCGGGTCTCATAACATGGGATGAACGAGACCGACCAGCATTCCAATCTGTTTTCTTACATGCTGATACTGCCTTGTATGAAGCGAAAAATAGTGGAAAAAATCGCTTTTGCATTCATGATGGTTCTTATCAAACAAATCTATAAAGTTGATAAAGTAAAATGTAAATGGTTATAATAAAGTTTACCCTGAAATGACAATTTAAAACATTTCAGGGTAATTTTTGATATTTATAGATGAAGAAGTAGGGTTTGGACAAATTGCTCTAAGCCATCGCGGTCTTCCGCTGAAAAACGATTCACGATAGGACTATCAATATCAAGAACACCAATGACTTCGCCTTGCTTGATCAGTGGTATTACAATTTCTGATTGTGAGGCCGCATCACAGGCAATATGGCCAGGAAAATCATGGACATCTTTAACAACGATTGTTTCTCTTGTTGCTACAGCCGTTCCACAAACCCCACGACCAATCGGAATTCTAACACAGGCAGGAAGACCTTGGAATGGCCCAAGCACAAGCTCATTTTCCTGTAACACATAAAAGCCAACCCAGTTAATGTTTGTTAAAAACTGATTTAAAAGTGCAGAGGCATTACTTAAATTGGCTATCTGATTAGTTTCACCAGTTAGTAGTGCATCCAATTGTTTTGATAATGTAAGATATTGGTCAGTAATTGATCCTTCATAATTAATTTGTGTAAACATATAAGCACCTCGTTTAAAATTTATTTATATTGGTAATATAACATTATGATGTTGATGTAAATCTTCGGCGCAATGTGCATCCGAACCAAATACATAGGGTAGTCCAATAGCTTGACTATAGTTGATAAAGGCAAATGGTGGATAAGGTTCCTGACAATATTGTTTACTTAAACCTGCACTATTTACATCTAGTTCATAGCCTTCACACTTCATGCTGTCTAATACTTCTTTGATTCTTGGAGCATCATCGATATTTTCGTTATGTGCCAGTTGGAATTTATGAATAAGTGATGGATGTCCAATCCGTTTTGGCTTGAATGGGCCAAGGTCAGCCATAATCGATTGTAAGACAGTATCATAATATAAATCATAAACCCGTTCAACAGAGCCAACTTTTTTTGAAAAATCCATAAAGCATTCCGGAGAAAAGTCGATACATACAAAGGAATCTTGCCATTTTAAAAAGTGGACTGATAAAATGGCATCATCTAAAAAATGTCCATATGTATTAAGGAACTCACGAGTTTCTTGTTCAAAGCCAGGGATATAATCAACTTCTAGCCCAATTCGGATGCGAATATCTTGTGCATATTGTTTTTGTAGTCTCTGCAATTCCTCAATGTATGGCATGAGATCATTTGGCTTCATCCCACTATCTTTTTGCGGAGTAGGATCGACAAAATTGTTGGGTAATGGGGCGTGTTCTGTAAATGTTATATCTGTGAATCGGTGAGAAATTGCTTTTTCAATATATTGCACGAAAGTGTCCGAACTGCCATGTGGACAAAAAGGACTATGTATATGCCCATCACGTTTCATAATTTACCACTCCTTTAGCTCTATAGATACGCTATTTATATATTTCACAATAGCGAAAATACAGTTTTCTGAAAAACACTTAAATTTTAGTACAAAAGGCGAAAACATAGTATATAATAAATACAACTAGCCAATTCGTTTATTGTAGAATAGGAGGCTTACGATGGAGTATATCATCATTCCGATTATCCTACTATTAATTTTAGCCATAGTAGGGTTTATGATGCGAAGAAAACACGTTGCAATTATTGCAAAACTTGAAAATGAAAAATTACAAATTCAACATAATCCTATAAATGAAGAAATTTCAAAAGTAAAATCTTTAAACATGAACGGTGAAACGGAAGAAATGTTTGAACGATGGCGCAATACGTGGGATGAGGTCATCGATGTACATATGACTAAAATTGATTCACTTCTATTTGATGCTGAGGATCAAATAAATCGACTGCGCTTTAAAAAGGCGACGTTAATAGAACGTGAAATTGAGGATTACATTGAAAAATGCGACCAAGATAAAAATAATATTTTAGAAGAATTGAATGAATTAATTGGCAGCGAAGAAAAAAATCGAATTGAAATTGAACAATTAAAGGAATACTATCGCTCTGCAAGAAAGACATTGCTTGCTCATCAACACTCATTTGGTGTAGCGTTACCTGCACTTGAGAAAAAGCTTGAGGCTTTTGTTGAAAAGTTTGAAGAATTTGATGTGCTGACAAATGAAGGGAATTACTTGCAAGCGCGAGAAATTGTTATTAGTTTAAATCAAGAATCACAGCAAACATTCGAATTTATTAATGATGTTCCAACCATTTTGACTGAATTACAAGTTAAGCTTCCAGGAGCGGTTCAAGAATTACGTAATGGTCAACGTGAAATGGAAGAACAATCCTACTATCTACAACATCTAGAATTAACAGATGCATTAAATAAGTATGAAAAAGAGTTTGATACATTAAAAAATGATTTAGCGGATCTTAATCTAACAGTGGTAAAACCTCGTGTGACAGAAATAAATGAAGAAATCGATCACTTTTATGATTTACTTGAAAAAGAGGTTATTGCTAAAAATTATGTTGATCAAAATTGCGATCGTTTATTAAGTTCAATCACCAATGTTATCTCTTCAACAAAGTTAGTTAGTGATGAAGCGACATATGTACAGCAAAGCTATCATTTAAACGAAAAAGATGCTGAAATTCCGAAAGCGGCATTAAAGCAATTAGAAGCACTACAACGTCGCTACGATTTATTAGCTATGCGTGTGAGAGAGGAAAAATCGGCCTATTCAAGTTTGCAGGAAGAATTAATCGAAATTAGTGAAGAGCTTGAACGAATTCACGAGGAACAAGAACATCTATCGAATACAATGAAGAAACTTCGAATTGATGAAAATAAAGCCCGTGCTCAAGTTGAGAACTTAAAGAAAATCTTACAAGATACAGATCGTTTATTAAACAAGGCTAATATCCCAGGAATTCCTGAGGAGATGGATGCACGTCTTGATGAGGCAGCAGAGCACATCTATGTTGTCATGCAAAGCCTACAAGAAGTACCACTGAATATGGGTACAGTTCATAATAATTTAAACGCAGCAACTCTTTGTGTAGAGGAAGTTAAAGTAAAGGCACATGAATTAATAGAAAATGTCATGCTAATTGAGCGCATCATTCAGTACGGTAATCGACATCGTGCAACAAATCCAAAATTAAATATGCGATTAAAAGAAGCGGAAGAGGCGTTTCATCAATTCCGTTATGCGAAAGCATTAGAAGATGCAGGAACAGCTGTGGAAGAAATGGAGCCAGGAGCTTTAAAACGTATTCAAGAATTGGTAGCAGAAGAGACTATGTCAAAATAATTCAACATTTGAGCTGTCTAAAAAGTATAGCGATTACTTTTTAGACAGCTTTCTTTTTAGTATAGAGAAAAGGTGTGGTACGGTTGAAAATGTTAATACAAGAAATGAATGAAAAGTATGCAATTGAAATTTTAAACTGGCATTATGAATCCCCATACAATTTTTATAATAATGACTTAACTGAGGAATCCTTACAAGAAATGCTTGAAAATCCGTACTATGCTATTGTGAATGAGCTAGAGGAGATAATCGGTTTCTATTGTATTGGTACCGCGGCACAAGTTCCAAAAGGACATGAGTTTAAAGCATATATAGAAGATTGTATAGATATAGGGATCGGTTTGAATCCTAATCTAACCGGTCAAGGATATGGTACAGCATTTTTTGCGTTTATTTTAAGTACCATCCAACAAGAACATCATCACCCACTTCGTTTAACTGTTGCCGAATTTAATAAGCGAGCAATCCATCTTTATGAAAAATTCGGTTTTGTCAAAGATATGGAATTTTGCACACCCATAGCTTTTGTCACGATGTTGAAAAAAGAGTGAAGTACCAATTAAAAATGGAAGAATCGTTAAAGTTAGTAGTCAATCGCCAAAGATTGCGTTATGATAAATACCGTTAAATCAACGTTTTGAAAGTGTGTGAAAAATTATGGTTAATACAATTTATTTAGATAATAGTGCTACAACAAAACCTTTAAAAGAGGTTATGCAGGCATTTATGACTGTGAATGAGCAGTATTATGCCAACCCAGCATCTATCCATGCCATGGGAGTTGAATCAAATGATTTATTAATGCGTGCGCGGGAGCAAGTAGCAGATATTTTGCAAACAGAGGCAAAAAATGTGCTATTTACTTCAGGTGGTACAGAGTCAAATAATGCAGCTATTTTTGGAATAGCACATAGTAATACGCATATAGGAAAGCATATTTTAACGACTGAAATCGAACATCCATCTGTCTTGGAAACAGTTAAACAACTCGAAAAAGAGGGTTATGATGTTGAATACCTTCACGTTAATCAAGATGGTGTCATTTCATTAGATGATCTACGTACTAAAATTCGCAAAGATACTATACTAGTTAGCATCATGCATGTAAATAATGAAATGGGTGCTGTCCAACCTATTTATGAAGCAGCTAAAATAATTCATGAAATGAGTCGGGCATTCCTTCATGTGGATGCAGTTCAAAGCTTTGGAAAATTAGCGGTTTCCTTCAAAGGAGAAGAAGGACCAGACTGTATTTCCATCTCTGGACATAAAATTCACGGCTTTAAAGGCTCAGGTGTATTAGCGTTCCGTAAAAAATTAAAATGGCAGCCATATGCCCTTGGCGGAGGTCAGGAATTTGGATTGCGTAGTGGAACTGTAGCTGTTCCGCAAGCAGTCGCTTTAGCAAAAGCGGCTCGATTAGCTGTTGAGACGATGAAAGATCGAGCTACTAAATACCGACAATGGCAGAATGAAATTCGTGCTCAGCTAGAAGGATACGGCGAAGCGGTGCATATTTTATCGACTCCACAGGGAGCTGCACATATTTTATCTTTTAGTGTTCGTGATTTAAAAGGGGAAGTCATTATTAATGCCATGCAAAAACGTGGCATCATTGTGTCAACCTCAAGTGCTTGTTCATCTAAGCAAACGAAAACAAGTCATGTGGTAGAAGCTCTACACCTGGATGAGCATTATAAAAAGGGTGTCATTCGTATTAGTTTTGGAGCACATAACACAGTTGAAGATATAGAACAATTGAAACAAGTATTAGCAGAAGTAATAATGGAACTTAAAGGAGAAATAATGTAATGATTTGGAAAGAAATACTAATTAGATATGGCGAGCTTTCAACAAAAGGTCGTAATAAAATGGATTTTATCCGTAGATTGCGTGAGAACATTCGTCATGCTTTCGCGGATTTAGGACACCTTCATATTCGTACAGAACGTGACCGTATGTTTATTGCTATTGAAAGTGAAGAACAAATGCAGACGCTAATTACTGGATTACCTAAAATTTTTGGTATTCAATCATTCAGCCCTGTTGCTGCATGTGAAAAAGATATGGAAAGTATGAAGCAGCTTGCTATTACAATAATGGAGACATTTAAAGATGAGCAACATACTTTTAAGGTAGAAGTGAAACGAACTGATAAATCATTTCCTTTAGAATCGCATGCTATCCAACGTGAAATTGGTGGCTATGTTTTACCACAATTTCAAAATTTATCTGTCAAAGTAAAGCAGCCTGATATTGAGCTGCGCGTAGAAGTACGTCATGATGCAACGTATATGATGGCGCAGGTCATTCAAGGTGCGGGTGGGATGCCTGTAGGATCGAATGGAAAATCGTTATTAATGCTATCTGGTGGAATTGATAGTCCTGTCGCAGGTTATTTAATGATGAAGCGTGGCGTACGTTTAGAAGCTATTCACTTCTTTAGTCCACCATATACAAGTCAAAACTCATTAGAGAAAGTAAAGGTACTTGCAAACGAACTAACGAAATTTGGTGCTAGTATTCGATTACATGTCATTCCTTTTACTGAAATTCAAGTACTTATTAAAGAAAAAGTACCTTCTAATGTTTCGATGACAACAACACGTCGTATGATGTTAAAGGTGGCTGATCAAGTACGTGAAGAGATAGGAGCTCTTGCAATTGTGACAGGGGAAAGTCTGGGACAAGTAGCAAGTCAAACGCTAGAAAGCTTGACGGCTATCAATGCTGTAACGAATACGCCTATTTTACGACCATTGATTTCAACAGATAAATTAGAAATTATCGATATTGCAGAAAAAATTGGCACATATGAAACATCTATTCAGCCATTTGAAGACTGCTGTACAATATTTACACCTGCCAGCCCAAAAACAAAGCCAAAGCTTGAAAAGGTAGAGCATTATGAAAGCTTCTCTGATTTTGATGAACTCATCGAGCGAGCAGTAAAAAATCGAGAGGTCTACATTTTCCCTAAAAAAGAAGAACAGCAACAAGATAAGTTTGCAGATCTATTATAAGGTATCTACAGCCGTTTCAAAGTCAATTTTGAGACGGCTTTTTTATGTTATTTTATCTATGCCATTAGAGGTACAATTTACCTCTAAAATTTTTGTATTAAAAATCTAATATCGCACATTCTATATTCACAAGGAGGTGAGAGACATGGCTTCAAACAACAACCGCAGTTCAAACCAGCTTGCAGTGCCTGGTGCACAACAAGCACTTGATCAAATGAAATACGAAATTGCACAAGAATTTGGTGTTCAATTAGGAGCTGAAGCTTCAGCTCGTGCCAACGGTTCCGTTGGTGGTGAAATCACTAAACGTCTTGTACAAATGGCAGAATCTCAATTAAAAGGTATGCCAAACAACAACCAATAAATGCTGACTAAGCATTTATAAACTTAAAACCAGTGACCGTAAAAAGGCACTGGTTTTAGTTTGTTTAAAAATCAACCATTTATGCGTGTCACAGACCTTAACGTATTTACTGTATGCTTAATATCTATACTTTCACAGATAGCTGAAATAACAGCAATACCATCTGCCCCAGCTTGAAATACGGCGTATGCATTGGTAGGGTTAATTCCACCAATCGCTACAATTGGTAATTCAGGATAGAAATTGTGAGCTTGCTGCAAAAAATTTGTACCACATGGTGATTGTGCATCCCGTTTTGAAGTTGTTGCAAAAATCGGACCAATACCTACATAATCTGCTTGATGGATAATGGCTGTTTCTAGTTCGTCCTGGGAATGCACAGAAACACCAAGAATCATATTACCAATTTTTTTACGTGCTATGCTAACATGTAAATCATCTTGTCCGATATGAACACCGTCCGCACCAAGTCGTAATGCAAGTTCGACATCATCATTGACAATAAAAGGAACGTTATATTGTTGACATAGTTTTTGACATTGACGTGCAAATTGTTCATAGGCAAATCCAGTTAATGCATGGGAACCTTTTTCTCGAAATTGAAACATGGTAATTCCAGCTTGCAACGCTCTCTCTAGTACATGAAGGGGATTCTGATGACTAACATTGCTTGTGCCCATAATAAAATAAAGTTGTAAATCCTCACGTTTCATAAATCAACACCTCACAGGAATCCTTATGCAGTTGATAAGCAAAATGATTTGTTGGTCCATAACCATGACCAATAGATAAATCATGTAAAATTGCTAATTGAATAAATTTTTTAGCTTCGATAATTGCCTTATCCATCGCAAAACCTTGACCAAGAAAAGCAGTGATTGCTGCTGAAAATGTGCAACCTGTGCCATGGGTATTGGACGTTTGGATACGTGGAGTTTGCATAGAAAAAGATTTACCGTTTTGAAAAAATACATAATCAATAGCAAAATTTGGATCTGCTAAATGGCCACCTTTAAGAATGACGCAATGTACACCTAATTGAAAAAAAACTTGAGCTACTTCACGTATATCTGAAACATCATGTATTTTTCTCCCTGTCAGAGCCTCTGCTTCAGGGATATTGGGGGTAACGATCGTAGCAAGTGGTAGTAGAGAAGAGCGCATTGCTTCAATAGCTTCTTGCAGTAATAAGCTTTCTCCACCCTTTGCAATCATTACTGGATCAACAATTAGTGGGATGTTTTGATTATGAATCATATGTGCGATAGCTTTAATAATATCAGAGGAATAAAGCATCCCTGTTTTAATTACAGCAATTGAAAAATCTTCGATTAAAGCTTGAAATTGTTTTTCAACAAAGGAGTGATCAATAGGGAAAACTCCTGACACACCCATTGTATTTTGTGCTGTCAAAGCTGTAATTACTGAAGTACCAAACACCCCTAATTCCTGAAATGTTTTTAAATCAGCCTGTATGCCTGCACCGCCACCACTATCTGAGCCTGCAATCGTCGTTACAATATGCATGAAGCTTCACCATCCTTCGATAGGCGATAAAGAGCATTTAGTAAAGCTATTTGGAAATCACCAATATCTGATGTAAACGCTGACGCCAGTACCGCAGCTTTTTTATAGTAAGTTAATGTGTCCGCTAATTGTCTGTATGGATTATGGCCTGCAATATAGGCGGCACCGCAAATAGCACTAAGTAAACAGCCTGTCCCTGTTACCTCGGTCATTTGCATATTCCCGCCATTTATCCATTGGCTATCCACACCATCTGTTATAAAATCTCGTTCTCCTGTTATGATAACAATGCATTGATAATGTTGGGCTAATAAAATCGCCTCTTCTTCTAAAGCAATGGAGCCATTCCCACTATCGACACCTTTTTGTTGCCAGTCAACATTGGCTATTGCTGCTAGTTCCCCAACATTACAACGAATGACCGAAAAATGTACTTCCTCAAGCAAGTATCGTACCGTTTCTTTTCGATAAGTAGTGGCACCAGCACCGACAGGATCTAAAATGACTGGAATTCCAAGTTTATTGGCCATTTTGCCTGCTAACAACATTGATTCTTTAGTTCGATCATTGAGTGTACCGATGTTAATTAACAAGGCTTGAGCGAGTGCTACCATTTCCTCTACCTCACGGCTATCATCGGCCATAACCGGGGAAGCGCCTATTGCTAATAAACCATTTGCTTGGAAATTTGCTACCACATAATTTGTAATACAATGAATCAGTGGTTGCTGTTGACGGATTGTTTGAAATATCATCGTAGTCCTCCTTTATGGATGGACGTAAGCATGCAAAAAAGGCTCTTTTTGTGTAAAAATGCACGAAAAAGAGCCTTTCATCAATAGATGTTTATTGCTCCCTACGTCAGTATTAACTAACAGGTTCAAAGGGTCAGGTTTTACCTTCTCAACTCTTGACGAGTCCCCCTGCAATCTTGCTTTTAGTTGACCAAAATGTACCATACTTTTCAATTGTATTCAATAGCAAGTTTACCTATCGACAAAATGTGACCGATGCCATATAGCAGAGTATGATAGTTGTCATGACTTTTCCAAAATTAAGCGCAAACCATTGAAAATGCTGAAAAAAGAGTTTTATAATGTGTCATAGCAAAAGGGGGCATTTGCCATGAAGAGACAAGATTTAGTTGCACCAGAATGGTATAACATAACAGATGAAATTGAAAAATATGCTCAAGATACAACAAAAAATGCATTAATTATTTACGAGGAAAATAAGGATGTACAATTTATTACATATGCATATTTACTTGAAAGGGCAAATCAAGCTGCACACGTATTCACGATGCAAGGTTTATCAAAAGGTGATGTGATTTTAGTGATGGTACCTCGTTCAGTGGAAGCATATATTGTATATATTGCAGCATTGAAAGCTGGATTAACCATTATTCCGAGCTCAGAAATGCTAAGAACTAAAGACATTGAATATCGCATCAAGCATGCGAATGCTAAAGGAATTGTTGCTTACGAGCCTTATATTGATCAATTTGATCAGGTGAACAATTTACAAGGAATGCAACAATTTGTTATAGGGAAGGCCCATGAACCTTGGCAACCACTTTTAGAAAAAATGCGCATTCAACCTACAACTTACATAAGTTCTTCTCCAACAAAAAGTACAGATACTGCATTCTTAGCTTATACAAGTGGTACAACAGGAAACCCAAAAGCAGCTGTACATACTCATAGCTGGGGCTATGCACATTTACGAACAACAGCACCACACTGGTTAGGTGTGCAAGAAGATGATATTGTTTGGGCGACAGCAGCACCAGGTTGGCAAAAATGGATTTGGAGTCCGTTTCTAGCAACATTAGGGAGTGGTGCTACTGCATTTGTATATAAGGGGAAATTTGATGCATCTACCTATCTAAGGTTACTCGAAAAATTTAAAATAAATGTTTTATGTTGCACACCTACAGAATATCGTTTTATGGCAGCACTAGAACATTTACATGAATTCGATTTAACGGCACTTCGTCAAGCTGTATCAGCAGGAGAGCCTTTGAATAGCGAGGTCATTAACGTATTTTCGAAGACTTTCGATTTGCAAGTCCGAGATGGCTACGGTCAGACGGAAAACACATTACTTGTTGGCACAATGGTTGGAATGGAAGCTAGAATTGGTTCTATGGGAAAACCAACTCCTGGCAATAAGGTTGAAATTATAGACGATTTCGGTAACCCTGTTACTGTTGGAGAAGTTGGCGATATTGCTGTTCATCGCACCACTCCCGCACTGTTTAAAAAATATTTAAATGACCCGGAACGAACAAATTTACAATTCCGTGGAGAGTGGTATATTACAGGTGATCGTGCTTATAAAGATCAAGATGGTTACTTTTGGTTTGAGGGTCGTGGAGATGATGTCATTATATCCTCTGGCTACACAATTGGGCCATTTGAGGTAGAAGATGCTTTGATGAAGCACCCAGCTGTAAAAGAAGCGGCTGTTATTGCGAGCCCAGATAAAGTTCGGGGAAATATTGTTAAAGCTTTTGTTGTACTTCGAAATGCTGAAAATGGTGATGAAGCACTTATTCGAACTCTTCAAGATCATGTGAAACTATTGACAGCACCTTATAAATATCCGCGTGCTATTGAATTTGTGGAAGAGCTACCGAAAACATCCTCGGGGAAAATTCGACGTGTTGA
>NZ_DAMDAY010000004.1:43461-56603 GCF_032093475.1 Lysinibacillus sp.
ACACTAATTATCATTTCCTAGGAAATAATGTCGAAAATCAAAGTTCAAGAATGGCAATGGACTTTGATTTTTTTTGTTTTTTTAGGTAAGGTATTATGAGGAAATAAATAGTATAAATCTTTTTGCATATAATTGCAAAAAAATGAAACAAAAAAGCTAGTCATTCGTATTACGTGTTAAGGAGGCGGAAAGACATGAATGTTAAAAGGTGGGTTGCTTTAGTAGTCGCAGGTGTTCTTTTATTATTTTCATTGGGGATTAACACCATTTTTGCTCTATTTAAAGCAGATTTCCTAGGTAATTTTGATAGTTTAATGGCAGGAAATAATTTAGATGTATATGAAAATGTAATTGAAGGAGATAATTTTGATAAGCGGATTGCTTATTTAAAGGTAGATGGAACAATTCAAGATATCGGCTCAAGTACATTATGGCAACCAGTTGCCTATGATCATCAATTTTTCCTAGAGCAATTGGATAATATTTTGTATGATGATTCAGTACAAGGCATTGTTTTAAGTGTCAATTCACCAGGTGGTGGCGTCAAAGAATCAGCAGATATTTATAAAAAGCTCTTAAAGATTAAAGAAGAACGTCAAATTCCGATTTATGTATCTATGGATTCTATGGCTGCATCAGGTGGATATTATATTTCAGCACCTGCAGATAAAATATTTGCGCATCGTGATACAATTACAGGATCGATTGGTGTTATTATGCAATCTATTAACTACCAAGCATTAGCTGAAAAAGTTGGTGTGAAATTTGAAACGTTTAAATCAGGTGAACATAAGGATATGCTAAGTCCAATGCGTGAAGTGACAGCAGAGGAACGTGCCATGATGCAAGATATGATTAATGAAACATATGAAGAATTTGTGGACATAGTAGAGCAAGGTCGTAATATGTCTGAAGCAGACGTGAAGAAAGTGGCAGATGGTCGTATTCTTGGTGGTACAAAAGCGCTTGAGGCAGGCTTAATTGATGAAATTGGGGATGAAGAAGCAGCTATCGCAGCGTTAAGAGCAGATTATGGCCTTGAAGATGCTGCATTATTTGAGTATGCATATGATATGGGAGGCTGGCAATCGTATGTTGGTATGAAAATAGGCTCCATATTTGGTCCATCTGCGGAAGAAAAGATGCTAATGAAAATTATGACGGACTACAGTGCGCCTAAAATGATGTACTTATATGGGGAATACTAAGGGGGAAGTACAATGACAAACAATGAAATTGTTATGCAGGGCTCACCCTCTATGGAAAATGGCTTTCTTATCAACACCTCAGAAAAATCGGCAAAGCCTACAAACTATGCGTTAAAAACCGCTGGCTTTTGGATTCGATTTTGGGCATTTTTATTAGATGGTTTCATAATATCTGCTGTAGGTGGAATACTCTTCAATCCTATCTTTTATCTAATGGATTGGTCCTTATCAGACACCGTTTGGTATGCGCCGATTTCTCTCATCACGGCAATTCTCTATTATAGCTATTTTGTGCTAATGACAAAGTTCTTTGGGCAAACATTAGGGAAAATGGTTTTTGGATTACGTGTTATTTCATTAAAACATGATAAGCTAACATGGTCAGATGTGTTATTCCGTGATTGGATTGGCCGCATTATTAATAATGTTTTTATGCCACTTTATATTTTGGTCGTCATTCTACCAGAAAACCAGGGTTTACATGATTATTTTGCAGATACAACCGTGGTACACGAAAAAGTCTTTATTGAAAAGGATGTCGTACCTATAGCTTCTTTGAATCAAGAAGAGATGATAGAAAATCAAGTGCAAGAGGAAAAACCTGAACTAGCCAAGCTAGAAGAAAAAAATGAATAGTAAGCAAGAGGCTGTCTCGAAATAATAGTGAGGCAGTCTTTCCTATTAATAGCACATTCTAATAAAGTAAGCTAACTTAGTTGCAATTAATTCCCTTCATTTAGTAATATTATGTACATATGATGATTAGGAGGCGTTTATATGGCACAAGTAACATTTAAAAATGGTCCTGTAACACTAGTAGGAAATGAAGTAAAGGTGGGCGATCAAGCTCCTGATTTTACAGTATTAGCGAATGACCTATCACCTGTAACATTAAAAGATTCAGAAGGAAAAATTCGTTTATTTAGTGTTGTACCATCATTAGATACTGGTGTATGTGATGCGCAAACACGCCGTTTCAATGAAGAAGCAGCTAATTTAGGCGATAATGTAGTCATTTATACAGTATCCGTAGATCTTCCATTTGCTCAGAAGCGTTGGTGTGGGGCAGCAGGTATTGATGCAGTTCAAACTGTTTCTGATCACCGCGACCTTTCATTTGGTGAAGCATATGGCGTGTACATTCAAGAATTACGTCTTCTGACACGTGCAGTTTTCGTTGTGGATGCAAATAATAAAGTGACATATGTTGAGTATGTACCTGAAGCTACAGATCATCCAAACTATGAAGCGGCCGTTGCAGCTGTTAAAGCACTAGCATAATGAGCTGCTTTTAGGCTAAGATAATACTAGACAAATGGGCTGTGACGTGTTTTGTCACGGCTCTTTTCTGTGTGAAAGGAAGTTATCTATGGAAAATATCGAGAAATTATTTGGTTTGCTTAATGAGCATGCCGAAAAAATCGAAAAAGAACACAATATAACACTGTTAGAGGGGTTACTAGATGGTCTAGAAGCATGGCTCGATGGTGAAGTTGATTTTTCACAACAAGGTGCGACAAAAGAGGATATTCGTAAAGCTATTCAAATCGCCATTTTAAAAGGAATGCGTAAAGGTTCGCAGCCAAATCATCAAATGACACCAGATACATTAGGTTTACTCGTTGGCTATTTTGTGGAACAAATTTTTGTAGAGCGTCTTGAAAATGAAAAGATTTCAATCATGGATCCAGCAGTAGGTACAGGTAATTTACTACTGACGGTCATGAATCTATTAGATGGCAAAGTGGAAGCTACTGGTGTTGAAGTGGACGAACTACTTATTCGCCTTGCTGCGGCCACTGCTGACTTAACAGAGCAGCCTATTTCTTTATACCGTCAAGATGCCTTAGAGGATTTATTGGTAAACCCAGTTGATGCAGTTGTTTGTGATTTACCTGTAGGCTATTATCCAAATGAAGAAGTGGCACTCAACTATGAACTATGTCCGTCAGAGGGAATGAGTTATGCACACCATTTATTTATTGAACAATCGATGAATTATACAAAAGATGGTGGCTATTTATTTTTCCTTGCGCCCTCTCATCTTTTCGATTCGGAACAATCTAAGCAACTACACAAATATATTCAAAAGCATGCTTGGATTCAGGCGATCATTCAATTACCTGACTCTATGTTTGCCAATAAAACATTAGAAAAAAGCATTGTGATTTTACAAAAGCAAGCGAAAGAATTAAAAGCGCCTAAAGAAGTCCTACTAGCAAAAGTACCAAATATGCAGAATAAACAGGCTCTGGCATTATTCTTTGAAAAAGTGAAAATGTGGAAAGAGGGCAAGTAAGCCTGACGATTCCAATAGAAGTAAAAAGGTATCCTTTAAAAGGATACCTTTTTATGTATTGCGAATTAGTTTTCTGGTGTACGGATAACAAGTACGTCACATTTAGCTGAACGTACAATGGCTTCAGATACAGAGCCAATTAAGAAACGTTCAACGGCATTTAAACCAGTTGCACCACAAATAATTAAATCTGCATCTACAATTTTAGAAAGTTCTTTTGTAATGATATTTTTTGGTGAGCCATACTCAATGATAAGATTCACATTTGTTAAGCCTTCATCTTCAGCTTGCTTTTTGTAACCATTTAATAGTTCTTCAGAAAATGCTTGAGCACGTTCCGCAATAGAACGATCATATGCCTCAATAGCAGCGAATGAACGAGTGTCGATTACATTTACTAGATTTAATACAGCACCTTCGTTTCGTTTTGCAACATCAATTGATTTACGAAATGCGTATTCAGCTTCTTTTGAACCGTCTACTGCAACAACAATGCTTTTATAATGATTAGCCATTTGAAAAACCTCCCTGATTTGTATATGTTGATTATACCAAATGATTTTCTAAAGGAAATACTTTCCGGAATAAAATTATGAAAAAGTGAAGGCATTTCATGAAGAAATGTCAAATAAATTTACTTACTTAATTCCCACTATTTACAGCGTGTAAACGTCTTTTTGCTAGTTAAATTTGCATTAGCTATAGCCTTCTTTAACGTTCCTTTCGTTTCATTAATTTGCTATCTAAATATAATGTTTTTCAACCAATTCATCGTTTAAATATTTTGTATTTTGGAAATGTTAGAAATTTTATTTGTATTTGCTTTAGTTAAAGCTTTTTTTGCATTTGTTTGGTAATATGGAATTGCAAGGGGTGCATCAATTCATAGTTACATATATGATGCTTATTTCTTAAGTTATGGAAGGGGATAGGAAACAATGAAGATTGGTATTCCAAAGGAAATTAAAAACAATGAAAATCGTGTAGCAATGACACCTGCGGGAGTTGTTACTTTAACTCATGCAGGTCATGAGGTGTACATTGAAACAGGAGCAGGTTTAGGATCAAGCTTTACGGATGCTGATTACATTGCAGCTGGTGCTCATATCGTTCAAACAGCTAAAGAAGCATGGTCACAAGAAATGATCATGAAGGTGAAAGAACCTGTTGCTTCAGAGTATGATTATTTTTATGAAGGTCAAATTTTATTCACGTATTTACACTTAGCGCCAGAGGTTGAATTAACTCAGGCACTTTTAAATAAAAAGGTTGTAGGGATTGCCTATGAAACTGTGCAATTAGCAAATGGCTCATTACCTTTGTTAACACCAATGAGTGAAGTAGCTGGTAAAATGGCAACGCAAATCGGTGCGCAGTTCTTGGAAAGAAACCATGCTGGTAAAGGTATTTTACTTGGAGGCGTATCAGGTGTACAACGCGGTAAAGTGACAGTAATTGGTGGGGGTATCGCAGGAACAAATGCTGCAAAAATCGCTGTTGGTATGGGGGCAGATGTGACAGTTATTGATTTAAGCCCAGAACGCCTACGCCAATTAGAAGATTTGTTTGGTCGCGAGGTTCAAACACTAATCTCAAATCCTTATAATATTGCAGAATCAGTGAAAAATTCTGATTTAGTCATTGGTGCAGTTTTAATTCCAGGAGCAAAAGCACCTAAGCTTGTATCTGAAGAAATGATTCAGTCAATGCAAGCTGGTTCAGTAGTGGTAGATATCGCGATTGACCAAGGTGGTATTTTTGCAACATCTGATCGTGTGACAACGCATGATGATCCAACATATGTAAAACATGGTGTAGTACACTATGCAGTAGCCAATATGCCAGGTGCAGTACCTCGTACATCAACTATTGCCTTAACGAATAATACTATTCCATACGCACTTCAAATTGCCAATAAAGGCTATAAGCAGGCTTGTCTCGATAATGAGGCACTTAAAAAAGGTGTCAATACATTAGATGGACAACTTGTGTATAAAGCAGTAGCAGATTCACAAGGACTGCCATTTGTAAATGTAGATGAATTAATTCAATAAATCATTGAAAAAGGAAGCACACAGGTTGCTTCCTTTTTTGTATTCCTTATAGAATGATTAAATCTTTCGGAAACTTTGTTAGTACCTCCACGCCATCTTTTGTTACGACAACGTCATCCTCGATACGTACGCCTGTTACATCTGATTTATAAATGCCAGGCTCAATTGTAAAGACCATGCCCTCTTCCATTGTCATTTCATTAGCGCCTGTAACGGATGGGAATTCGTGTACAGAAATGCCGAGACCATGCCCAAGGCGATGTGTGAAATATTCACCATAACCTGCTTCAGTAATTGTATCACGAGCAATTTTATCTAAGTCCATAGCACGAATACCAGGCTTGACGGCTGCCACTGCATTTTGGTTGGCAGCTAAAACAGTATTATAAATTTCTTTTTGTGCTTCAGTAGGTTCACCGAAGGCAACTGTGCGCGTAATATCTGAGCAATAGCCATCGTAAATTACCCCAAGGTCAAATAGTACCATATCACCTTTTTCAATTTTACGTGCTCCTGGTTTCCCGTGTGGAGATGCAGTTTTTGGACCGCTTAATACCATTGTTTCAAAGGACATTTTGCACCCTTTATCTTGAATAGCACTTTCAATCGCAGTTAGAATTTCCATTTCTGTTTTGCCTTCAGCGATTTCCTTGCAACCAACTTCAATTGCATAATCAGCTAATTCTGCAGCCTTACGTAATTTTTCTAATTCACTTTCATCCTTGATTACACGCATGGCATTAATCTTTTCATCAAGGCGCACAAAATTAGCTTGAGGGAATGATTGTTGTAAAGCTTCTAAACGTTCCACGATTAGTTGCGCTTTTTCAATGGCAAACGTAGTTGGGTTAACTTGACGTGATGTGATAGCTTGGGCAAGAACGTCCATCGAATTTTCTGTATCTTGATGACCAATAACCTCGTAATTCCAACCTGCAGCCTTCGCATCTGGAATCTCCATTTGTGGACAAATTAGAAAAGGCTCAGCATTTTTAAAAATCATAACCCCTAGTAATCTTTCATGTGGATTACTTTTAAAGCCTGATACGTAAAAAACATTGTCAGGTGTTGTTACGAATGCTGCATCAATGTGATTTTGCTGCAAATAACTTTGGATTTCTTTAACCTTTGACATAAATATGTCCTCCTTTTATTACATGGGAAATGATACGTTAAAAGGTTTCGACAAAAAATGTCGATGCCTTTCTTAGTACTGAATAATGGTGCTCTAACAGGGTATAAGTCTATTAGAGAAGTCTACGATTATTCTCTGTACAAGCATATCAAAAAAAGGGAAAATACGCATGAGTAGCGAATTAAAATGATGGACTGTAATTTATAATTCGGGGAGGATTTTAAAAATGGAAATCAGTTATCATGGACATTCAGTTGTCAAAATTCAAACAAATGGGAAAACAATTTTAATTGACCCTTTCATTAATGGCAATGGACAAACAGATTTAAACGTTGCTGAGGAGACACCAGATATTATTTTACTGACACATGGACATAATGATCATGTTGGAGACACGGTGGAACTAGCGAAGAAAAAAGATGCGTTAGTCATTGCTCCAAATGAATTAGCGAATTGGCTATCTTGGCAAGGTGTTAAAGTACACCCAATGCATATCGGGGGTGCTAAAGAATTTGACTTTGGTAAAGTGAAGTTTACTCAAGCCTTTCATGGATCATCTTATGTAACAGATAATAATGAAATTATTTATATGGGCATGCCAGCGGGGATTTTATTATTTATTGAAGGATTAACAATCTATCATGCAGGCGATACGGCCCTATTTGGAGATATGAAGTTAATCGGTGACCGACATCCAATCGATATTGCCTTCTTACCAATTGGAGATAATTTTACAATGGGACCAGAGGATGCAGCTTGTGCAGTTTCATTCTTGAAGCCGAAAATAGTTGTACCGATTCATTACAATACATTCCCACCAATCGAGCAAGATCCACAAATTTTTGCAGATTTAGTGCAAAATTCTGAGGTTCAGATTTTAAAAGCGGGTGAAAAAGTAAACTGTTTCTAATCCTTACGGTTGCTGTACTAATAAATTGACACCACGACGGTAGTTGAAATGATGGGCAGTATTAAACTTTTTCTCACTTTATATTAAATATTTTTATAAAAAATATGGTACACTAAGAGCAGAATTGAAGCTTAGGAAATAGGTGATATTTTGTCTACAAAACATGAGAAAATTTTACAATACATCGAATCACTACCCGTGGGCGATAAAATTTCAGTACGTCAAATTGCGAAGGAAATGCAAGTGAGCGAAGGGACTGCTTACCGCGCCATAAAAGAAGCGGAAAATCGCCGCTTAGTAAGTTCGATAGAACGTGTTGGAACAATTCGTATTGAGAAAAAAAAGAAAGAAAATATTGAGCGTTTGACTTTTGCAGAAATTGTCAATATTATCGATGGCCAAGTTTTAGGTGGAAAATCAGGTCTACATAAAACGCTAACGAAATTTGTCATTGGTGCAATGCAACTAGAGGACATGATGCGCTATACAGATGCAGGTAGCTTATTGATTGTAGGGAACCGTATTAAAGCACATGAAAATGCACTACGAGCAGGTGCAGCGGTTTTAATCACTGGCGGTTTTGATACTACAGAAGATAATAAGATGCTTGCAGACTCATTAGATTTACCAATTATTTCAACAAGTTACGATACCTTTACAGTTGCAACGATGATTAACAGAGCAATCTATGACCAATTAATCAAAAAAGACATTTTGTTTATCGAAGACATTTATGTACCAATGACTGACACGGCTGCGTTAAAGAATGATGAAACAATTCATCATTTCCAGAAGCTGAATGAACGTACAACACACGGTGCATTTCCAGTTGTCACTCATCAAAATAAACTTGTCGGGATGATTACTGTAAAAGACGTCATTGGACGTGAAGAAAACGAGCTTATTGAAAAAGTTATGACGAAAAATCCGATTGCTGGCTCCATGAAAATGAGTGTTGCTTCTGCAGGGCATAGGATGATTTGGGAGGGGATTGACCTCTTACCTATTGTGGATGATGATAATATTCTGCAAGGTGTCATTAGTCGTCAGGATGTACTAAAGGCACTACAACTAGCACAAAGACAGCCGCAGCATGGTGAAACAATTGATGATTTAGTGAAAAATGAAATGAAGGTATTAGGTGATGAGGAACTTATTGTCGAATTTAAAGTCACGCCACAAATGACCAATCAATACGGAGCAATCTCATATGGTGCTTTTACAACGTTATTAGCTGAGGTAGGTTCATTTGCATTAAAACGTCGCAAACGTGGAGATGCTGTGGCCGAGAATATGACGATTTATTTCATTAAACCCGTACAGATGGAAAGTACACTTACAGTTAAGCCTCGAATATTAGATATGAGTCGTAAGTTTGTGAAAATGGATTTTGAAGTGTATAATCAACAAATGCTTGTCGGTAAGGCAATGATGATGTTCCAATTATTAGAACGTTAACGATTAAAAAGGGATGGCCTAGAGCAATTGCTTGGTCATCCCTTTGTTACATAATTATTGATTTATACGAAATTCCTCTTCAACAAATTGCCCATAATGGCGTGCTTTTTTTGTATTTTCTAAAATGACAAAGATGCCGAGCACGACTAGAATTGCTACAATAATAAATGTATACAAGGTAGGGAATAGATAGGCTTGATTTAATCCAAAAAACACTAGGAAGGAACCAAAGCCTATATTCGCTTTACTCTTGTACCAATTCTTGGCAATCGGTAATGGAGAACGAAACTGTTTTGTTTTAAAATAAAAATAGAAGACAAATGATATGATTATCGTGAACACAAATATTAAATTGAGCATAGTAAACCTCCTAGCATAACTAGACATTATTGTAACGATTATTTTGGAAAAATGCTAACGGTTCTTACTATCATTTTGGAGGAATTTATGGTGAAAAGACAAATCATCGACACAATTAAGGCCAATGAAACAATCATAATTCATCGTCATGTACGTCCAGATCCGGATGCTTACGGCTCACAACAAGGATTAAAAGAGATTATTTTAGCAAATTATCCTGAGAAAAAGGTTTATGCTGTAGGAGACCATGATGCTTCTTTATCATTTATGGCACAGCCTGATCAAATAGCAGATGATGTTTATGAAAATGCCTTAGTCATCGTGACAGACACTGCCAATACAGAGCGCGTCGACGACCAGCGCTATACCAAAGGGAAAATGGTAATTAAAATTGATCATCATCCAAATGATGATGCTTATGGTGATCTTTTATGGGTTGACACAACAGCAAGCTCTTGCAGTGAAATGATTTATGAATTGTATGAAGAAGGTAAGGTAGTTGCAGACTGGAAATTATCAGATGCCGCAGCACGATTACTATTTGCAGGTATTGTAGGGGATACAGGCAGATTTCAATTCCCAAGTACAACCTCTAAAACATTTAAAGTTGCTGCAGATTTGATTACATATGATTTTAATCGAAATGAAATTTTTGATGGCATGTATGAAATGGATCAGAAGCTACTTAATTTACAAGGCTATATTTATCAAAATTTTGTAATGGATGAGCATGGAGCTGCCTATGTGAAGCTGTCAAAGGATTTGCTAGCACAGTATGAGACAGTTCCATCAGAGGCTTCTTTACTAGTAGGCTGTCTGGGCAGTGTAAAAGGAATATGCTCATGGGTAGTGTTCATTGAAGAAGAAGATCAAATTCGAGTACGACTACGTTCAAAGGGTCCAATTATTAATACATTAGCGAAGGAATTTAACGGGGGTGGGCATCCGCTAGCCTCTGGAGCTACTGCTTATTCATGGGAGGAGGCAGACGCCGTTATTTCAAGATTACAAGAAATTTGTAAAGCATATCATTAAGAGAGAAAAGGAAGGGATTCATTTGACACATGTATATACAAAGATGCATACGAGCGCGGATTTATTGAAAAGCACAATTCGGCTTGAACAATTGATTCCTTTTTTACAAGAGCAAAAAACACAGGCCTGTGCAATCGTAAATACGAAGTTGTACGGGCTTTTGCCTTTTTGTAAAGCGTTGCAGCAAGCAAATATCCATGCGGTCATAGGGCTTTCGGTTATCGTACAGTGGCAGGATCATCGTATACCCGTTGTACTGTATGCACAGACTCAAGAAGGCTATCAGCATCTTTTAAAGATTAGTAGTGCTATTTCAATTAGACATGATGAAGTATTGCCATGGAAGTGGCTTGAGGGATATGCAGCAGGATGTATCGCCATGCTTTCTACAAGTGATTTTGTGGACTTAACGGACTGGCAGGCAATAATTACTGCTTTTGTCCAGCTATTTAACCATCATTTTTATATGGGAATTGCACGACCTGGAGGGGTAAAAGCACCTAATGAAGGAGATATAGTTGTTTGGTGCGAGGAACAGACAATTCCACTTGTTGCCACTCAAAGTTGTTATTTTTTACGTCCAGAAGATCACTTTGCTTATGAGGTGGCTAGAGCGATTGATACGGGAGAAAAACTGGGTGGTACATTGTTAACGGCTGACTTACAAGGCTATTTTGCTCCTACGGCATATGAATGGCAAAATTGGTTTGCTGATCGACCAGAGTGGTTGGAGTCTAGCGTAAACATGCTTGCTAGTTGCACAGCTAGTATCCCTGAAATGCCTGTGCAAATGCCTAAATATCCTTTGCCTGTAGGTGAAACAGCTGAAAGTTTCTTGGTTAGTGAAGCATTTTCAGGATTGGAAAAACGCTTGAATCAAATGGCAATTCCGACTGTCTATCAGGAAAGGTTACAACATGAACTGGAAGTTATTTGTTCAATGGGCTTTGCTGACTATTTTTTAGTTGTTGCAGACTTTATGCGTTATGCGAAAGAAAATCGTATTTTGACTGGACCTGGTCGTGGTTCCTCCGCGGGTTCGCTTGTGGCCTATAGCCTATTCATAACACAAGTAGATCCACTAGCCTATGGTTTATTATTTGAACGATTTTTAAATCCTGAAAGAATCTCTTTACCTGATATTGATATCGATTTTGTCGATAGTAAAAGGCACCAGGTTATTCAGTATGTTGCACAAAAATATGGCAAAGCGAATGTTGCGCAAATTATTACATTTGGGACATTGTCTGCAAAAGCAGTAGCTAGAGATGTGGCGAGGGTTTTTAGCTTTGAGGCCGAGACGTTAGAAAAAATCTCGAAAATGATTCCTAATAAGCCAGGTATTACTTTACAAAGGGCTGTGGCAGAATCACAAGACTTTCAAGTCTGGTTAGCGGAGAATGAAAAGCATCAGCAGTGGTTGGATGTAGCACTTAAATTAGAAGGACTGCCGAGAAATTCCTCCACACATGCAGCGGGTATTGTCATCGCTCCATCTCCGTTAGTAAACACTGTACCTATTGAAGAAGGACATGATGGTATATATAGTACACAATGGCCGATGGGGGATATTGAAGCGTGTGGTCTCATTAAAATGGACTTTTTAGGCTTGCGCAATCTTACGATTTTAGAGCAAATACGTTGGTCAATCTATAAAGCGGGAGGACCCTGGATAGAATTTGAACGCATCCCTATGCATGATGAAACAACGTTTCAACTTTTACAACGTGGAGATACATCAGGTATCTTTCAATTAGAATCAGATGGAATGAAACAAGCTTTACGGGATATTCAACCTTCGAGCTTTTCAGATATTGTCGCGGTAAACGCACTTTATCGTCCAGGTCCGATGGATTTTATCCCAGTCTATGCTAGACGAAAAGCTGGGAAAGAAATGGTTGTTATGCCCCACCCTGTATTAGAGCCTATCTTACAAGAGACATTTGGCGTTATTGTTTATCAAGAACAAATTATAAAAATTGCATCTGTTCTGGCGGGCTTTACAATGGGACAAGCAGATTTGCTACGCCGTGCAGTAAGTAAAAAAAATCGTCAAGTTTTAGAGGAGCAACGTGCTTCATTTGTTAATGGTGCATTAAAGCAAGGATTTGATCAACATGTAGCAGAAGAAGTATACGAACTCATTGTTCGTTTTGCGGATTATGGGTTCCCTAAAAGTCATGCTGTGGCCTATAGTATAATTTCTTATCAAATGGCCTATTTAAAAGCTCATTTTCCTTTAAGCTTTTATGCAGCGTTATTATCAAATGCAACAGGAAATATAGAGAAGATTCAACATTTTGTCCTTGAGGCAAAAGATAAAGGTATCCTTTTTTATCCACCCTCATTAAAAAACAGTACGAAATATTTTACTGTAGAAAATGAAGGTATTCGCTATAGCTTATCAGGAATTAAGGGAGTACCGCATACTTTGATAGAAAAAGTGACTGCTTTACGTCAATCAAATCCAGAGGCGTTGAATAATCTTTTTGATTTAGCTGTTGCCTTAAGTGCACAGCATTTTAAACCGAAAGTCATGGAATCACTCATTTTTGCTGGTGCGCTAGATTACCTCGACAAAGACCGTGCTATTCTAGTCAATACCATAGATGCCGCCTTAAAACATGCTGAACTGTTACGGCCGACTGAAGATATCGACATGGCAACGGCAATGGCGTTTAAC
>NZ_DAMDAY010000004.1:56613-65353 GCF_032093475.1 Lysinibacillus sp.
GTTTAACTTTGGTAAACCAAAATATATGCAGGCAGATGAAATGCCTCAAAAGGAAAAATTAATGCATGAGAAGGAAAGCTTAGGCTTTTACATTTCAACACATCCTGTAGCACAAGAAAGGCATTTTTGGAATGATATTACCTGTACTTGCCGAGAGCTGAAGCAGATGCGTGATGGAACTTTAGTAAAAATCATTGGTATAATTGAAGAAGTGAAAAAAATCCGCACAAAAAAAGGTGAGCAAATGGCTTTTGTTCATCTACAGGACGAATATGGTACTGTTTCGATTACCTTATTCCCGCAAGTTTTTCAAATTGTTCAGGAATTGTTAGTGGAAGACGAAATGTTATGGGTTGAAGGTGTAATCGAGAGACGCTTTGGTAAGCCGCAAATCAAAGTAAAACATGCGCAAACGACAAAAAAGGTATGAAATAAAACAAAAAATTAGAAACTGCATTCAATTTTATGCAGTTTTTTCTTTACTTTTGAACAGTTATTTTGTAAGCTAGAAGCAACGTTAAAAGTGGTCAGACCACTTTTTGATAAGGGGAGTTAGTCGTATGGATCAAAAAACCGAACAAAAAAAAGTGTTTTTAGAAATCGTCCAACAACTACGTCAACTCATTAAAATGGAAAAAATACAAGCAGGTGAAAAGTTACCATCCGAGCGCGTTCTATCAGAGCGTCTAGGTGTCGGGCGATCCTCTGTGAGAGAGGCTTTGCGAAGCTTAGAATTGCTGGGGCTAATAGAAACGAGACATGGTGGTGGAACATTTCTTGCGTCTACACATAAGCATCAGTTAGTAGAGATACTGTCGATGTTTATACTAGAAGATGAAAAATCCAAAAAGGATGTCGAATTAACGCGACAAATTCATGAAATGGAAGCAATTCGCGTAATAAGTTGTACAGAGATTCTTCGCACACTACCTGTGTGGGATAGTTTTTTTGTGAAACTAGAAATTGAAGGAACTGTTAATTGTCGAGATATTTTAAGAGAATTATTAATTACGTCAGGTAATCGTCTTTCATTAAAAATCTGGTTTCAATTAGCAGCATATGATGGCGACCGATTAGATCGAAACTCAACAGAAGATGAAAAATTAATCATTCAAACAATGTTGAAATCGATGCAGCTTGGTTATGAAAAAGAAGCATTAAAAGCTTATGAGCAGTGGATGAATACTGTACAAAGCATTTAGACAACAACAAAGGGGGAGTCAAACATGGCAATACGCAGCTTATTTAGTGGTAATCGAAAAAAGAAAGAGGACGGACAAGAAAATTCATTTCCAGAAGGATTAATGACGAAATGTCCTGAATGTCGTCACATTCAACTAACAAAGGAATTAGAAAAAAATCATAAAGTATGTACAAAATGTAGTCACCATTTCAAAATGACTGCTCAAGAACGTGTGGACTATTTCTTAGACGAAGGTTCATTCGAATCTATGGATGATCATTTACAAACAAGTAATCCCCTTAATTTCCCAGCGTATGTAGAAAAAATTTCTGCTGATCAAGAGAAAACTGGCTTGAATGAGGCTGTCCTAACAGGAGTCGGTACGTTAGATGGAGAAGAAATTGTCGTAGCGATAATGGATTCACATTTCCGTATGGGTTCAATGGGATCAGTTGTAGGTGAAAAAATTACACGCGCTGTGGAAAAAGCAACAGAACTAGGTGTGCCGTTTATTATCTTTACTGCTAGTGGCGGGGCACGTATGCAAGAGGGTGTACTATCATTAATGCAAATGGCGAAAACGAGCGTAGCCTTAAAACGCCATAGTGATCAAGGTTTATTATTCATTTCTATTTTAACGCATCCAACAACAGGTGGAGTTTCTGCAAGCTTTGCTTCCGTTGGTGATATAAATATTGCAGAGCCACAAGCATTAATTGGTTTTGCAGGACGTCGGGTTATTGAAGAAACTGTAAGAGAAAAACTGCCAAGCGATTTCCAAACTGCAGAATTTTTATTAGAGCATGGTCAGCTTGATGCAATCTTCCATCGCAAAGATTTACGCAAACAAGTTTCCTTACTTGTAAAAATGCATACGAAAGGCGGCGTGCAACATGTCTAAAAATTTAGCATTTGAAGAACCAGTCGTACAATTACGAGAGAAAATTGATGAACTAAAAACAATTGCTGCAGAAGCAGATGTAGATATGTCAGGTGAAATTGAAAAGCTGGAAACGCGCTTATCGCAGCTTGAGCAATCAATTTATGCAAATATGAAGCCTTGGGATCGTGTGCAAGTTGCAAGACATCCAGAGCGACCTACAACGTTACAATACATTGAAGCAATGTGCGAAAACTTTATTGAATTACATGGTGACCGTACGTTTGGTGATGATGCTGCGATTCTTGGTGGAATTGCCACTTTTGAAGGGCAGCCTGTAACTATTATAGGACATCAGCGTGGTAAATCTACTAAGGAAAATATCCGTCGTAATTTTGGTATGCCTCATCCAGAGGGCTACCGAAAAGCTTTACGTTTGATGAAGCAAGCCGAAAAATTTAAACGGCCAATTATTTGTTTTATTGATACAAAGGGTGCTTACCCTGGTAAAGCTGCAGAAGAAAGAGGACAAAGTGAAGCGATTGCTAGAAACCTTGTTGAAATGGCAGGCTTAACAGTACCGGTTATTAGTATCGTTATTGGTGAAGGTGGAAGTGGTGGTGCTCTAGCATTAGGTGTAGCAAATCGTGTCTTTATGCTAGAGAATTCAACATATTCGGTTATTTCTCCTGAAGGTGCAGCATCTATTTTATGGCGTGATGGTAGTCTTGCTAAGCAGGCAGCTGAAGCAATGCGTATTACAGCGCCTGATTTAAAAGAGCTTGGTGTAATTGATGGTATTATTCCTGAAATTATTGGTGGAGCACATCGCAATGTTGCAAAACAGGCTCTCGCTATTAAAGAATGCATTAGTGAGACTCTTCATGCATTAAATTCTCTAAATGGAGAACAATTAATTGAAGATCGCTATGAAAAATTTAAAAAAATTGGACAATATACAGAAGCGTAATCTTGTTTATGATGAACAAATGATTGTTTTATCTGATTGTGTATAAAAAAACGAAGGGCATAAATTTGCTCGTAAAGAGACAGAATTTGTATCTCAACATATTAAAAAGCTATAAAGATGAAAGAAGATAGTAGCGCAAAATAAACGCCAGACTTCTTGAAAAAATGTTAGATTTAGGATGTTTTGGAATGGAAAGAGTGTGTGAAAGCGCATTCTTTTCATTTTTTATGTAAAAGTTATGTTTTTGTATCCCCAGAACCCTTACATAGTTTGTTTTTTCATGTTAATGTGAATAATAATAGTAACTGCAGGAGGTTCGACAATGAAAAAAATTGCTGTATTAACAAGTGGTGGAGATGCGCCTGGAATGAACGCAGCTATTCGCGCGGTTGTTCGTAAGGCAGCATTTCATGGAGTTGATGTTGTCGGAATTAAGCATGGTTATGAAGGCTTAGTAAAAGGGAATATGGAAGACCTTGATTTAGGTGCAGTTGGTGGTATTATCCAGCGAGGTGGTACACATTTAAATTCTGCAAGATGCCCAGAATTTAAAGAAGATGCTGTCCAGCAACGGGGCATTGAAAATTTACGAGCTGCTGGTATTGAAGGACTTGTTGTCATTGGTGGTGATGGGTCTTATCGAGGTGCTATGGATTTAGTGAAAAAGGGCTTCCCTGTTGTGGGTGTGCCAGGGACAATCGATAATGATATTCCAGGAACGGAATATACAATTGGCTTTGATACGGCTCTCAATACGGTTGTTGAATCCATTGATAAAATCCGTGATACAGCTACATCTCATGAAAATTCCTTCATTGTAGAAGTCATGGGCCGTGATGCAGGTGATATTGCCTTATGGGCAGGTCTTGCTGCTGGCGCTGAAACAGTGTTAATTCCTGAAGAAGATTATAATTTAGATGAGATTGTAGCACGCTTAGATCGTGGAGCAGCACGTGGTAAAAAGCACAGTATTATTATTGTTGCAGAAGGTGTTATGTCTGGAAGTGAGCTAGCAAAGCTGTTGAAAGAAAAAACTGGAAAGGAAACACGCGTTTCAGTATTAGGTCACATTCAGCGTGGTGGTTCACCTACAGCTCGAGATCGCGTCTTGGCAAGTCAATTTGGAGCACATGCAGTTGAGTTACTAATGGAAGGTAAGGCTGGCCGAGCAGTAGGCATTCGCAATCATCAAGTTATTGACTATGATATGCCAGAGGCTTTCGAAAAGAATCATGAGGCAGATGTAAGCCTTTATACACTAATGAAAGAACTATCAATATAATTTGTTATAAAACGGAGTGGGCAAAAATGAGAAAAACAAAAATCGTATGTACAATTGGACCTGCAAGTGAGTCACCAGAAACTTTAGAAAAATTAATCGAAGCAGGTATGAATGTAGCCCGCTTGAATTTTTCACACGGATCACATGAGGAACATGCGGGACGTATTCAATTAATTCGTGAAGTAGCACAAAAGTTAAATAAACCAGTAGGGATTTTACTTGATACTAAAGGTCCTGAAATTCGTACACATAATATGAAAAATGGAGAGCTTCATTTAACAGCAGGTCAAGTGATTGATATTTCAATGACTGAAGTAGAAGGTACTGAGACAAGCTTTTCTGTCACGTATGAGCGCTTAATTGAAGATGTTGAACAAAATTCAATTATTTTACTTGATGATGGTCTTATTCAATTACGTGTATTAGCAACAGATATGGAAAAAGGATTAATTCATACGATTGTTGAAAATGCTGGGGTTCTAAAAAATAAAAAAGGTGTTAACGTTCCAGGTGTTTCTGTACAGCTACCAGGTATAACAGAAAAAGACGCGCAAGATATTTTGTTTGGTATAGAGCAAGGCGTTGATTTTATTGCAGCTTCATTTGTTCGTCGTGCAAAGGATGTTCTAGAGATTCGTGAATTGCTTGAACAAAACGGTGGTAGTCATATTCAAATTATCCCTAAAATTGAAAACCAAGAGGGTGTCGATAATATCGACGAAATTATCCTAGTGTCTGATGGATTAATGGTTGCGCGTGGAGATCTTGGTGTAGAAATTCCAGCGGAAGAAGTACCACTTGTACAAAAGAAATTAATCTTGAAATGTAACCAAGTAGGGAAACCTGTTATTACCGCAACACAAATGTTAGATTCAATGCAGCGTAACCCACGTCCAACACGTGCAGAAGCAAGTGACGTAGCGAACGCAATTATTGATGGAACAGATGCTATCATGTTATCTGGTGAAACTGCTGCGGGTCTTTATCCAGTAGAATCTGTACAAACGATGAATAAAATCGCTCAGCGTACAGAAAATTCATTAGATTATCGCTCCATTGTATCAACACGTAGTCGTGAAAAAGAGGCTAATATGACAGAGGCTATTTCACAAGCGGTAGCTTATACATCTATCAATTTAGGTGTGAAAGCCGTATTAGCACCAACTGAAAGTGGTAATACAGCAAGAATGATCGCAAAATATCGACCAGGTGTGCAAATTGTTGCCGTAACAGGCTCTACAAATACAGCCAATACATTAACATTAGTATGGGGCGTATACCCAATTGTTTGTCAACGAGTGTCAACAACAGATGAAATCTTAGAACTAGCTGTCGATGAAAGCTTGAAGCATGGTTTCGTTACACATGGTGACGCTGTTGTCATTACAGCAGGTGTGCCAGTAGGTGAAGCGGGTACAACTAACTTAATGAAGGTACACATTATTGGAGATTTACTCGCTCGAGGTCAAGGGATCGGAAAAGCATCTGTCGTAGGTAAAACGGTTGTTGCTAAAAATGCCGCTGAGGCACTTGCCTACGATATGGAAGGATGCATTCTCGTAACAGTTGGTTCAGATCGTGATATGATGCCTGCATTAGAGAATTGCATTGGTTTGATTACTGAAGAAGGTGGTCTAACTAGTCACGCAGCAGTGGTTGGACTAAGCCTTGGTATTCCAGTAATAGTTGGCGTTAAAGAAGCTACAACATTAATTCGTCATGGCCAAGAAATTACAATGGACGCTGAAACAGGTGTTATTTACAAAGGACATGCAAGTGTTCTTTAACAGTTAACAAAAAGCTCTAGTGCGATTTGTTGTACTAGAGCTTTTTCTAAGGGTTGTACACTCTCTATTTTTACTCTATACCGTAAACTTCTATTTTTCTCTTACTAACTACGGCAGGTTTTCTATTTGAGTGAGGGCATTCATTTTTTTATGAAACTAATTGGGCTATAATAACGTATAAAAGGTATAGCTTTTTCAAGTAGAGAGGGGAAAAATATGCGAAAAATTTTTCTTGGTGTCGTTGTCTACGCATTAGCCGAATTGGCGTTATTAATAGTCATTGGACAAAATATTGGTGTATTTAGTACATTGATGCTGATTGTTGCAACAAGCGTTATTGGAATATATGTAATGAAAAATAAAGGTATGAATTCTATTCAAAATGTAAAAAATACAATGGCTAGAGGAGAGGCACCAGGAGCTGCTTTGGTTGATACACTATTAACATTTGGTGGTGGTTTGTTCTTAGCGCTACCAGGGTTTTTAACAGATCTTGTTGGATTACTACTTCTCATGCCTTTTTCACGAAAAATGTTCCAACCAATTGTCTATTACTGGATGCGTAAAAAAATGAAAAAAGGTCAATTTATTATCGTTCAAAGATAGAGTTTTCCTTTAGCTTTACGGCTAAGAATAAAAAGATAGGACTAAGCAATATTCCATAAAAGCCAAACAATAGAATAGAGGCAGCACTGATGAAAAATGTATGGAACGTACGTAGTTGAAGTGTATTGGACCAAAGCATTGAATCGGCTAGCTGCCTTGTTAATTGTACAAATAAATATAATAGTAAAATGGCTACACATAAAAATGTATTGCCGTTGAAATAAAAATAAATACTCATTGGTACAAGGAAAACACCAATTCCGAAAAATGGTAGTACATCTGCAAATGCTACAATGAAAGCTTTAATGATGGCTTGTTCAAACTGAAGGACCATAAATCCAGCACAAAGAATAAATAAAGTAATTGTGAATAATTGAAACTCCACAAATAAGAAGTAATGAAAAAGTTGCATCATTTTTGCGAAGTGAGATTGCCATTCTTGACGATATTTTTTGGGCACATATCGGAAAAACCAGTACCGTGATTTACGTGTTTCTAGTAAAGCGAAATAATAAGCAACTAAAAAGATAAATACCTCAATGACGTGCTTCATCAATAATTGGAAAAGATCTGCTGTGTAGACGATGATCGAATCAAAAATCGACAGTGATTTTTCCTTTAACACTTGTACAAACATGGATTCATATTCACTAAAAAGCGGGAAATTAAGTAATGTTTCTCTAATTTCAGGAAATATTACAATAATACTGTTGATGGATATGACGACAAGTAGAAAAATACAAGTTAATATTAATACTTCCACAATAATTGCTGCCATCCAATAGGCAACCTTACAATATTTATGCAGAAATTTTATAATAGGATACGTCGAAAATGATAAAAAAATAGCAAGAGAAACAGGTAACACAAACCAAAGTATCACTAAATAAAAAATAAAAAGCAAAATACTTGTAGTTCTTTCGTATGAAAAATACTTTAAATTCCTCATTTTTACATATTCACCCCAAACTAAATGATAAATTAATGTCAAAATATACAAAACAACCTCTTTAGGACAAATATATAGTCGTTCGGACGTCTTTTTCTTTATTTGGAGGATTTTCATTCACAAAGCTGTCAAAAATGATTATAATAGCAATGTAAGCGATTTACTTAATGGTTCATATGAGCAAAATCCGCAAATGCAAGATAAAAAACGCATTTGCAACAAAATATAAATATGAGGGAGCGATAATTTATGTCAGCAACTAAAGGTTTAGAAGGTATCGTAGCAGCGGAATCTAAAATCAGTTCAATTATCGATGACACACTTACATATGTTGGTTACAACATTGATGATTTAGCAGAAAATGCGTCATTCGAAGAGGTAATTTACTTGTTATGGCATACTCGTTTACCAAAAGAGGACGAGCTAGCTGAATTAAAACAACAATTGGCAGACAACATGTCAATTCCGCAAGCGATTATCGATCAATTCAAAACATACCCACTTTCAACTGTACATCCAATGGCTGCACTACGTACTGCAGTATCTCTACTTGGTGTATTCGATGAAGAAGCGGATGTTATGGATCCAGAAGCAAACTACCGCAAAGCAATTCGTCTTCAAGCTAAAATTGCTACAGTAGTAACTGCATTTGCACGTGTTCGTAAAGGCTTAGAGCCAGTTGCACCAAAACCTGAACTAGGATATGCTGCAAACTTCTTATACATGCTTAAAGGTGAAGAGCCAGCAGCAGTTGAAATTGAAGCATTTGATAAAGCATTAGTATTACATGCTGACCATGAGTTAAATGCATCTACATTTACAGCACGTGTATGTGTAGCTACATTATCAGATGTTTATTCTGGTGTAACTGCGGCAATCGGCGCATTAAAAGGACCACTTCATGGTGGAGCAAATGAGCAAGTTATGAAGATGTTATCTGAAATCGGCTCACTTGAAAATGTTGAATCTTATATTCAAAATAAATTAGACAACAAAGAAAAAATCATGGGCTTCGGTCACCGCGTTTATCGCAAAGGCGACCCTCGTGCACCACATTTACGTGTAATGTCTCAAAAATTAACT
>NZ_DAMDAY010000004.1:65363-76780 GCF_032093475.1 Lysinibacillus sp.
AACTGAACTAACTGGTAAACCAGAGCTTTATGAAATGTCAGTTAAAATCCATGACATGATCGTGGAACAAAAGAAATTACCTGCTAACGTAGATTTCTTCTCTGCGTCAGTGTATGATTCTTTAGGTATTGATCATGACCTGTTCACACCAATTTTCGCAGTATCACGTACTTCAGGTTGGGTGGCACACATCCTTGAGCAATATGCAAATAACCGCCTAATCCGTCCACGTGCTGAGTATGTTGGACCAGGCATGCAAAAATATGTTCCAATCAGCGAGCGCTAATTTGGAAAATATGCTAGAATGTTTGGGACTGTGTTATCACTAACACAGTCCTATGATTATGAATTTAGGAGGCAACAGAATGTCAAACAAAATTGTAGTTGAAAATGGCGTACTTAATGTACCAAATAATCCAGTAATTCCTTTCATCGAAGGTGATGGAATTGGTCCAGATATCTGGGCAGCAGCATCACGCGTAATCGACGCAGCAGTAGAAAAAGCTTATAACGGTGAAAAGAAAATCGAATGGTTAGAAGTTTTAGCTGGTGAAAAAGCATTTAACCAAACTGGTGAATGGTTACCACAAGAAACTTTAGACAAAATTAACGAATACTTAATTGCAATCAAAGGTCCTCTTACTACGCCAATCGGTGGTGGTATCCGCTCTCTTAACGTAGCATTACGTCAACAACTTGACCTATATGTATGCTTACGTCCAGTACGTCACTTTGATGGAGTGCCTTCTCCAGTTAAACGCCCAGAAGACGTTGATATGGTTATCTTCCGTGAAAACACAGAAGACATCTATGCTGGTATTGAATTCGAATCTGGTTCAGAACAAGCTCAAAAAATCATCAACTTCCTACAAACTGAATTTGGTGTAAACAAAATCCGCTTCCCAGAAACTTCTGGTATCGGTGTAAAACCTGTATCTAAAGAAGGTACTGAGCGTTTAGTACGTTCTGCTATCGAATATGCAATTAAACACAAACGCCCATCTGTTACTTTAGTTCATAAAGGTAACATCATGAAATTCACTGAAGGTGGATTCAAAAAATGGGGTTATGAATTAGCAGAAAAAGAATTTGCTGATCAAACTTTCACTTGGAACCAATACGATGCAATTAAAGCTGAACAAGGTGAAGAAGCAGCAAACAAAGCTCAAGCTGATGCACTTGCAGCAGGTAAAATCCTAGTTAAAGATTCTATCGCTGATATCTTCTTACAACAAATCTTAACTCGTCCAACTGAGTTCGATGTAGTTGCTACAATGAACTTAAATGGTGACTATATTTCTGATGCACTAGCTGCACAAGTTGGTGGTATTGGTATCGCTCCAGGTGCGAACATTAACTATGTAACTGGACATGCGATCTTCGAAGCTACTCACGGTACAGCACCAAAATATGCTGGTTTAGATAAAGTAAACCCATCTTCAGTATTACTTTCAGGTGTATTAATGCTTGAACACTTAGGATGGCAAGAAGCTGCTGACATGATCACTAAATCTGTTGAGCAAACAATTTCTTCTAAAGTTGTAACTTATGACTTCGCACGTTTAATGGACGGAGCAACAGAAGTGAAATGTTCAGAATTCGCGAATGAGTTAATCAAAAACCTATAATTTTCTATTCTACAATAGGAATTATCGCTAAAGCGGATGTTTTATTCTGCCGATATAATTAGGGTGAAAGTAAATTAAATTTAATATTTACGATAAACTTGTTTAATCGAGGGAGTGAGATGTATATCTCCTCCCTCTTTTAAAATATATAACCTAATTTTAAAGGAGCGTATTCAAATGTCTCTGAAACGTAAAAAAATCTCAGTAATTGGTGGCGGCTTTACAGGCGCTACTGCAGCATTTTTAGCAGCTCAGAAAGAACTTGGTGATGTTGTTTTAGTGGATATTCCACAAGCTGAAAACCCAACTAAGGGGAAGGCCTTAGATATGTGGGAAGCAGCGCCAATACAAGGTTTTGATTCTTTTGTACAAGGTACATCTAATTATGCAGATACGGCTAATTCTGATGTAGTCATCATTACTGCTGGTGTTGCACGTAAACCAGGCATGAGTCGTGATGATTTAGTCCAAATCAATCAAGGTGTCATGAAAACTGTTTCAAAAGAGATTGCAACGCATTCACCAAATGCCACAATTCTTGTACTGACAAATCCAGTTGATGCCATGACGTATACAGTATATAAAGAAACAGGCTTCCCTAAAAACCGTGTTATCGGTCAATCGGGTGTTCTTGATACGGCTCGTTTCTGTGCATTTGTGGCGGAAGAACTTAATATCTCCGTAAAGGACATTACAGGCTTTGTATTAGGTGGGCATGGTGACACAATGGTACCGTTAACTCGTTATTCATTTGCAGGTGGGATTCCATTAGAAACGTTAATCTCTGCAGAACGTTTAGAAGAGATTGTTGACCGTACGCGCAACGGTGGAGCTGAAATTGTCAACCTGCTTGGGAACGGCTCAGCGTATTATGCACCAGCTGCGGCTCTGATCGAAATGGCAGAAGCAATTATAAAAGATCAGAAACGTATTCTTCCTTCCATTGCTTATTTAGAAGGCGAGTATGGCTATCATGATTTATATTTAGGTGTTCCCACATTATTAGGGGCCAATGGCATTGAAAAAATCTTTGAGCTTCAGTTAACAGATAAAGAAAAGGCGGCTTTAGACCAATCGGCAGATGCCGTCCGTCAAGTGATGAAAATTTTAGTGTAATTTGATTATGACTCGTCATAAGGTGTCCAGATTTCTTGCGAGTGTGTTCAATACACTCGAAAAATAGAAAACGAGTAGGAATGATTCCTGCTCGTTTTTTTATATTCAAATATTGTTTAGGCTATTGTTCTTCTGCTTTTCATTGTACTTTTGGCATAAAATTGATACTATGAATGTAATATGATAGAAAAGGGGTTGGCGTATCTTTGCTTCAAAAAAATGGTAAACTTGGTCTTTCAATCGATGAAATAACAGTTGGCGAGAAAATCCATATAACTGAAAAAATTGAAGATAGGGATTTATTGCTGTATTTAGGGCTTACAAACGATAGTAACCCGCTTTATATTCAACATGACTACGCGGCAATGACACCTTTTCAGAAGCCAATTGTGCCGACAATTATGTTAAATGGAATTATTACATCAGCTGTGTCAAAGTATATTCCTGGACCGGGTGCACGAATTATTGAGCAACATTTAAAATATTTAGGACCACTCTATCATTATGAATTGTTTGATACGCTATTAGAGGTAACGGCAGTCAATAAATACGACAATACAATTACTGTGTCTGTACACTCCTATAATGAGCAAAAGCAGCTTGTGATTGAAGGTATGTTGCTAGTGACTCCACCACTTGCATTATAGACGTCTTGAGATTTGAAATGGGGGTTTCAAATCACTAACGGAGGCATTATACATGACAAAAACGATTTTAGTTATTGAAGATGAATTTTCGATTGCAACATTATTGAAATATAATTTAGAACAGGCAGGTTACGCTGTCGAAACGGCTGCTGATGGTCAAGAAGGACTTGAAAAAGCGATCGACTTACAGCCAAATTTAATTCTTTTAGATTTGATGCTTCCAAAGCTAGATGGTATGGAGGTATGTAAGCAAATCAGACAGCAACGTATGAATACGCCTATTATTATGTTAACTGCTAAAGATGACGAATTTGATAAAGTTCTTGGTCTTGAGCTAGGAGCAGATGATTATATGACCAAGCCTTTTAGTCCCCGTGAAGTATTGGCGCGTGTCAAGGCTGTATTAAGACGTTTCACACAAAACGTTGTGGCTGATGATAAGGATGAACCACAAGAGAAAATGTATGAGTTTGGCCAATTACGTGTGTTTCCGGAGCGTTTTGAAGTCTTTTTGCAAGACGAGGCACTGGAATTTACGCCGAAAGAATTTGAGCTACTCATATACTTACTTGAAAATAAAAATCGTGTACTAACGCGTGATCAGCTGTTAAGTGCTGTATGGAAATACGATTTTGCTGGCGATACTCGAATAGTGGATGTACACATTAGCCACCTTCGCGATAAAATCGAGGAAAATAGCCGTAAGCCGATGTTCATTAAAACAATCAGGGGTCTAGGCTATAAATTTGAGGAGCCGAAAACGACATGAAATCAATGAGCAAACGCTTATTCTTGACATTCATGCTTTTACTTGGAACGATACTAGCTGTCCTAATGATTGTTATAGGTCAGCTTTTTCCTGTTTATATCAAGCAATACCATGAACAAACAAACGCACAAATACAAGCGTCCATGGATCAAGTAATAGATGAGCGCAAGATTAAATTATCCAAGGAAGATCAAGAAGCATTGTATGCCGTACAGAGCAAAGGTCAAGAGGAATCTGTGCTAACGTATGTGCGTACCAGACTCTATTTAGTACTGGCTATTCTTTTTACGATCACTTTGATTTTAATTGCCATTATAAGTCGCTATATGATTCGTAATTTCACTGCACCGATTGATAACGTCACAGAGACGGCACTTGAGCTTGCAAAAGGGAATTATCGTGCACGTGCTCAAGAAAATGAACATGAACGTATGATACCACTTAGCCATTCTATAAACATTTTGGCACGTAATCTGCAGGATATTACGACAATACGAGAAGTGGAAGAAGAAAGATTGAAAACCTTAATTGAAAATATGGGAAGCTCTCTCATGATGATCGGGCGAGAGGGGAATATTTCTATAGTCAATCGGGTATTTCTAGAGCGCTTTGGTATGCAGCTTGATGAAGTACAGGGCAAAGTTTTTCGTACAATTGGCTTACCGAAATCATTGGAGCAATTTATTGATCATGTATTTTTAACTGAAATGCCTTATCGACAACAAATTAAAATGGAAATACAACAGGAGCTTTACAATAAAGAAGTATACGGGGCTCCTGTCATTGGCGACCATGGAAGATGGCTTGGTGTTGTAATTGTAATGCATGATATTACGGAACTTGTTCGATTAGAGCAAATTCGTAAAGACTTTGTTGCTAATGTCTCGCATGAATTACGTACACCTATTACTTCAATTAAGGGCTTTTCTGAAACATTACTGGATGGAGCCTATAAAGATGAAAAAATGCTGATCTCCTTCCTAGAGATCATTTATAAAGAAAGTAATCGACTTCAAATGCTTATTCAAGATTTATTAGAGCTTTCGAAGATTGAGCAACATGGCTTTACTGTCAATATTATGCCAATGGGCTTGCAGGATGTTTTAATCCGTGGAGCAGAGTTGACAGCACCACGCTTAGATGAGAAAAATATGAGTTTCCAAGTGGACATTGAAAGGGATGTCCAAGTGATGGGAGATGCCAATCGTATTATTCAAATTGTGACGAATTTAATTACTAATGCTATTACATATTCTCCTGAAAACACAACCGTTTCCATCCGTTTAAAGGAAAATGAAACATATGGCATTATAGAAATAGAGGACCAAGGAATTGGCATTGAAAAGCATGAAATCGCCCGCGTTTTTGAGCGGTTTTATCGTGTGGACCGTGCAAGAAGTCGAAATTCAGGTGGTACAGGCTTAGGGCTAGCAATTGTAAAGCATCTTGTAGAGGCCCATCATGGTCGTATTCAAGTGGAAAGTGAAGTCGGAATAGGAACGAAAATGATTGTCATGATTCCGAAAAATTAACAATTCCTTAACATGAATAACATGTTCCATTCATATTTGGGTACTATACTTGTTAGTAGAAACCCCCTATATGATTGTTAAGACGATAACCATAAAAAATCTGTTAAAGATTTTTAATAACTGCTTTTATTCCCCACAGGAAGAATCTACTGTCTAAATTTAGACGCTAGGTTCTTTTTCTGTTTTACAGGGAAGGTAAATAGGTGTAAAGTATAGTAGCATAAAAGTTTAACATGAATCTTACGCCGATTATGTTGTTAAACAATAGCTTTTACAGTCAGTGAATCAGTCTTCTTTTCATTTGAATCGTGTTTTTCTGACTGTGAAGGCAGAGAAAAAAATGAGAGAAGGATGATCATGAAAATCGTCAAAAGTATCGTGCAGATCGGCTATCTTTATATCCTATTATTTATAGGAAATACTATTGCACGCCTACTTCATTTGCCGATTCCAGGAAGCATAATAGGACTTGTTCTATTATTTTTACTTTTACAGTTTCATATAATCAAGCTTGAATGGATTGAGTTAGGCGCAGCGGTATTACTAAGTGAACTATTATTATTCTTTATTCCATCTGCTATCGGAGTTATTGATTATCAAGCCTTATTCGGTATGCAAGGAATGAAGGTTGTGCTAGTTATTGTTGTAAGTGCAATTGTTGTGATGTTTGTAACAGGCTATACGGCACAATGGCTAGAGCAACGAAAGAAGGGTAATACAATATGAATCTATTCATTACTATTGTCAGCTTACTAGGGACTATTGCTATTTTTTATATTAGTAAAATGATCTATAAAAAAAATAAAAAGGAATGGCTATCACCTATATTGATTACACCTTTAGTGATTATTTGTATTTTATTACTGACAGGTATACCTTATAAATCCTATAATACAGGAGCCACTGTTTTAACCAATTTATTAGGACCTGCAACCGTAGCGTTTGCAATCCCGATATATAAAAATGTTAATTTATTGAAAAAACATGCATTTGAAATTTTTATTAGTATTGCCGTTGGTTCTGCGGTTGCTATTGTATCCTCCTTTATCATGGCTATAATGGTAGGGTTAAATGATGAATTAGTGCATAGTTTAGTGCCTCGTTCTGTTACGACACCGATTGCAATGGACATTTCAAATATGATTGGTGGTTCTCCAACTCTAACAGCTGTTTTCGTTATGACAACGGGTATTTTAGGGAGCTTATTAGCACCTATCCTCATTAAAATATGTCGTTTTCATCGCCCCTCTTCTAAAGGCTTACTGCTTGGAATGGGAGCCCATGGCACTGGAACATCTAAAGCATTTGAATTTGGAGAGCTAGAAGGAACATTTGCCAGTCTAGCAATGATCGTTGCCGCATTAATTAGCATTGTCTTATCTACAACCATTTTCCCAGTTTTTGAACATCTAGTGATTAACATCCTGTTGCCTTAAAAGGTGACAGGATTTTTTATTTTAAATTGAGAGCTCTGGTAAGGGAGACCCCTCCGTAAATTATATGAAAATATTTTGAAACTTTTTTTAAATGTCTTCCGTAAACAGTAGTAATAAATAAAAGGGAGGAACAGACATGAGTGTGAAAAGGACACTAATGATGGTTGGACTTGGAATAGTTGGAGTTATAGCTCTTATTTCAGTTTTTACATCATGGTACACTGTGGATGAATCAGAACAAGCCGTTGTCATTACATTTGGTCGTGCAGATGATACAATAACTAATCCAGGTCTCCATTTTAAATTGCCATGGCCAGTCCAATCTGTTGAAATTTTGTCGAAAGAAACATTTAGTTTACAGTTCGGTTATAAGCAAAATAAATCAGGTGAATTAGAGGCATACGATGCCGAAACGAAAATGATTACAGGGGATGAAAATATTGTATTAACAGACCTTGTTGTTCAATGGAAAATTACAGAGCCTAATAAGTTTTTATTTAATTCACAAGATCCAGAAAGAATATTACATAGCGCGACATCGAGTGCCATTCGTTCGATTATCGGAAGTTCTTCTATCGATGCAGCGTTAACAGAAGGTAAAGCTGACATCGAAGCAAATACTCGTCAATTATTAGTTTCACTTATTGAAAAATACGATATTGGGATAAGTGTTTTAGGTGTAAAATTGCAAGATGTAGAATTACCAAATAAAGATGTCCGTGCAGCATTTACTGCTGTAACAGATGCACGGGAAATGAAAAATACAAAAATAAATGAAGCTGAAAAATATGAAAACCAACGCATTAGTGAAGCTGAAGGTGAACGAGATGCTATTATGTCGAAAGCAAAAGGAACTAAAACAGCTCGTATCGAGCAAGCACAAGGGGATGTAGCAGTCTTTAATAAAATGTATGAGCAATATAAGGGCAATCAGCAAATTACACGAGAGCGATTAATTATAGAGACGCTTGAAAATGTTCTACCGAAAGCACAAATTTATATTATGAATGATGATGGTAGTACAATGAAGTATTTACCACTTCAGCCATTACAGCCTCAGCAGGCACAAACAGAGAAAAAAGAGGGGAGCGGTAATTAATGGACCAAAAAAATAAGGACCTTGACAAATTCCTCAATTTTTTATCAGGTAAAAGTAAAAAAGCTGCTCCATCAGATGGTGATTCTGGGGACAATGTAGTGAAAATGTCAAAAAAGGGCCCTAAGAATCCAAAGAAATATATCTCCCTAGCTATAACTTTATCTGCAGTGTTTGCTCTTGTAATTATTCTACTATCTAATATTTATATTGTGAAAGAATCAGAATATGCTGTTGTTCGACAATTTGGAGAGGTTGTAAAGTTTGAACGTGAACCAGGTTTAAATATGAAAATACCTTTTATCCAAAGTGTCACAAAGCTACCAAAAAACCAAATGACATATGAAATTTCAGAGGAAGAGATTAATACAAAGGATAAGAAGCGGATTATTATTGACAATTATGCGGTATGGCGTATTACGGATCCTAAGTTATTAATTTCAAATGCAGGTACAATTGAAAAAGTTGAATCTCGTATGGAAGAGTTTATATATTCTGTAATTCGCTCTGAACTTGGCCGAATTAACTACACTGAAATTATAAACGATGAAGATTCTTCGAGAGGTAGCATAAACGATCAAGTAACTCAACGTGTTAATGAACTTCTTTCCAACGATAACTATGGTATTGAAGTAGTAGATGTACGTATTCGTCGCATTGATTTACCTACTGAAAATGAGCAATCTGTTTTTACGAATATGATTTCAGATCGTGAATCAATTGCCCAAAAGTACTTGTCAGAGGGAGATGCACAGAAACGTCGTATTGAGGCCCAAACGGATCAACAAGTACAAGAAATGCTTGCTAAAGCAAGTAAAGAAGCTGCTTTAATTCAAGCAGAGGGTGAGGCAGAAGCCGCAAAAATTTACAATAAATCATTCTCCCAAGATCCTGAATTCTATTCTTTATATCGCACACTGGAATCCTATAAGAAAACAGTGGGAGAGGATACAGTTATCATTTTACCTGCCTCATCACCATATGCAAAAATATTATCTGGTTATATAAAATAACATCAAGTCGTCTCGTTTGTTATCGAGACGACTTTTTTATGAAAATTATAATTATCACTTAATTTGAAATGTTATTTTATGAAAATAATAGAAATGTATAATTTTTTATTCCCCTCCCAACTATAATTTGATAGAATGATAATGTTTAAAAAGAATAGTTGGGGGTAATAGCTTTGAAATTAAGAATTAGCACATGGCTCCAAAATTTAGGAATTGCTTGTAGTATAGCATCGTTATTGACATTGTTCTTCCGCCTATCAGAATTTTCATGGATGACAAGAACTGTTTATCATATACCCGTATTTTTTGTAAGTATCTTTTTAGTTAGTATCGTCATTGCAGAGGATGTAAGAAATCTCTTTAAAAAACTGTTTTGGTATGAGAAACGTAAAGTTCAGCGTCCAATTTGGCAAGTGGGGATTGGCTTTATATTCTTTTTAACTCAAATTAGTACTGTTATGGTATTTGGACAAGAGTTAACACAGCCACAATTAGGTGGAATGCCTTTGTTTTTAGTATTTGCGTTTATGAATGCGTTTATCTTAACGGTTATTTATGAGGAAATTTTTTATCGTCCAGTCAAAATAAAAGCATAAATTAATCACTTTCATTTAAAGGAGTTTATTCTTTGAATGGAAGTTTTTTTATGTTTGCAACTTGACTAATCGCAAAAAGCTGCAAAATTGGATAGTGCATCAAAAGCGATCATTAGGATAAGGCCCTCCGTTGTCATCGGCTTTTTTATTTGAAATATGCTGTTATTGTTGGCAAAATGGTTGTTTTCCCGATAAAGTAGAAAGGAGAAGCATTTTCAAACATACGTTTTCGTTTTACAATTAAGTAGAAGACAACGCAGGAGGATAAAAACATGACTAAAGAAAAATTACTATTATTGGACGGTAATAGTTTAGCGTATCGCGCGTTTTTTGCGTTGCCATTGTTAACGAATGATAGTGGCATTCATACCAATGCTGTGTACGGCTTTACAACAATGCTACAACGAATATTAGAGGAAGAACAGCCAACAAAAATATTAGTCGCTTTTGATGCTGGAAAAACAACATTCCGCCATGAAACGTTTACGGAATATAAAGGTGGGCGACAAAAAACCCCACCAGAATTATCAGAGCAATTCCCTTATTTACGCAAGCTAATTGATGCCTATGGAATTAAGCAATATGAACAAGAATTATATGAAGCGGATGATATTATAGGAACGCTCGCTAAAGAGGCATCATCACAGGATATGGATGTGATTATTGTATCGGGAGACCGTGATTTAACTCAGTTAGCGACAGAGCAAGTAACGGTCTATATTACAAAAAAGGGCATTACGGAAATTGAGAAAAATACACCAGCCTTTATTGAAGAAAAGTACGGTTTAACGCCACTACAAATTATTGATATGAAAGGCTTAATGGGAGATTCTTCAGATAATATTCCTGGAGTACCAGGTGTCGGTGAAAAAACAGCAGTAAAATTATTAAAAGAGCATGGCTCCGTTGAGGCACTTTATGAGGCAATGGATACGTTGAAGGCCTCCAAAATGAAGGAAAAGTTGGTAGCTAATGAAGAGCAGGCCATCATGAGTAAGAAGCTGGCAACGATTTATACAGATGCTCCAATTACCATTTCACTTGCTGATCTTGTTTATAACGGGCCAAACGAAGAAGAATTAATGAGTGTTTGGCGTGAGCTTGGCTTTAAATCACTCATTGAAAAAAGTGATTTTACAGTCCAAGAAGAAGAACAAGCACCATTTGAATATGAGTTAGTGCAAGAAGTAAAACCAGAAGACTTAAAAGATGTGATGGCTGTACATGTTGAGCTTGAGAATGAGCATTATCATACATGTCAGCAATTAGGAATCGCTTTATCAGATGGTACTAAGACACAATATATCCCGTTTGATATTGCAGCAAAATCAGATGAACTTCGTCGCTGGTTAGAAGATGCAACAAAAATAAAATATATGTCTGATTCTAAGGCAGCTCAAGCGGCATTAAAGCGAGCAGGTATTCAATTAGCAGGCGTTGACTTTGATTTGCTTTTAGCCTCATATATTAATAATCCTGGGCTAAGTGGAGATGATGTTGCCACACTAGCAAGGGAGTTAGGCTACTATGATGTCCAAGCAAATGAGACGGTTTATGGCAAAGGAGCTAAGCGTGCGATTCCAA
>NZ_DAMDAY010000004.1:76790-88599 GCF_032093475.1 Lysinibacillus sp.
CATTGATCAACTTGCTCAGCATGTTTGTCGTAAAGCTTTTGCTGTGTGGTCATTACAGCCGAAGCTAGAAACGTTATTAAAAGAGAATGAACAATTTGATCTTTATAAAAACTTAGAATTACCATTGGCAAGAATTTTGGGCGAGATGGAAAGTGAAGGGATTACAGTTAACCGTGCTACGTTAGAAAAAATGGGGCACGAGCTGAATGACAAACTAATAGTGATTGAGCAAGAAATATATGCAGAGGCTGGAGAAAAGTTTAATATTAATTCACCTAAACAATTAGGGGTTATTTTATTTGAGAAGCTTGGTCTACCTGTGATTAAAAAGACCAAAACAGGCTATTCTACAGCGGCTGATGTATTGGAAAAATTACAGTCGGAGCATGCGATCATCGAACATATCCTATTGTATCGACAGCTTGGTAAATTACAATCCACGTATATCGAAGGTTTACTAAAGGAAATTCATGAATCGGATAGCAAGGTGCATACACGCTTCCAGCAAGCTTTAACTGCGACAGGACGTCTAAGTTCTACAGATCCTAATTTACAAAATATACCTATCCGTTTGGAAGAAGGACGCAAAATCCGTCAAGCATTTGTCCCTTCAAAAGAGGATTGGATTTTATTTTCTGCCGATTATTCGCAAATTGAATTGCGCGTGCTGGCACATATGTCAGAAGATAAAAACCTTGTAGAGGCTTTCCGCGAAGGCATGGATGTTCATACGCGAACTGCTATGGATGTATTCCATGTAGCAGAGGATGAAGTGGATAGTAATATGAGGCGTGCTGCGAAGGCTGTTAACTTTGGGATTGTTTATGGCATCAGTGATTATGGACTATCACAAAACTTGGATATAACGCGTAAGGAAGCCGCGATATTTATTGAAAAGTATTTCGCAAGTTTCCCAGGGGTTAAACAATATATGGATGAAATTGTACAAGATGCAAAATTTAATGGGTATGTCACAACCATTTTAAATAGACGTCGCTATTTACCAGACATTACAAGCTCGAATTTTAATTTAAGAAGCTTTGCGGAGAGAACGGCAATGAATACACCGATCCAAGGTAGTGCCGCTGATATTATTAAAAAAGCAATGATTGATATGGATGCTCGCTTGAAAAAAGAAAAGATGCAGGCAAAACTACTTCTACAAGTGCATGATGAATTAATTTTTGAAGCTCCAAAAGAGGAGATTGCTTTGCTAGAAAAAATTGTACCAGAGGTAATGGAAAATGCCATTGGGCTTTCCGTACCGCTCAAAGTAGACTTCAACCATGGCTCTACATGGTACGAAGCAAAATAAGGAGGGATTCAAATGCCTGAATTACCAGAGGTGGAAGGTGTCGTCCAGGCATTGAAGCCAAAAATTGAAGGACGGACAATTCAACAAGTACAGCTATCTGAAAGGGTACGTTTCTCTTTTAGTGAGGGTAAGCAATGCATCGTTAAACAAGCAGAGCCGGATGCATTTGAATTGTCTTTGTCGCACATGACAATAACTAAAATTGAACGACGAGCGAAATATATATTCTTTCATTTGATGAAGGATGATGTGCCATATGTGCTTGTCAGTCATTTAGGCATGACAGGTGCATGGTTTGTTGTGAATGAACCAGAAGAAATCAATGAGGAAAAATTCCAAAAGCATATCCATGCAACATTTAAAATGGCAGATGGGGGATACTTAATTTATTCGGATATTCGTCGCTTTGGTGAACTTCGATTTTTGGCAAAGATTGAAGATCATGTGCCGCTAACAAAGATGGCACCAGAGCCATTCGATGAGCATGCTTGTGAATTTTTTATAGCACAATCTAAATTACCAAAATATGAAAATAAAGCTGTGAAAGAGGTTATTATGGATGGGCAAGTCATCTCGGGCTGTGGCAATATTTATGCTACTGAAGCATTGTTTGCCCAGAAAGTTCATCCTGCACGGAAAATGAATCGCATTAGTGACAAACGTAAAAGAGCTTTATTTGAGGAAATTGTTGCTGTCCTACGCCAAAGTATTGAAGCGGGTGGTTCAACTATTTCTGATTATCGAAACATTAATGGGGAAGCCGGGAGTATGCAGAATCGGCTGAAAATGTATGGGAAAAAGATATGTCCAGTATGTGAAACAGCAACGAGTCAAATGACAATTGGTGGACGTACCTCTGTTTATTGCCCAAATTGTCAACATTAAAGGGGATTTAACGATGATTATCGGACTAACAGGAAGTATTGCAAGCGGCAAAAGTACAGTAGCAAAAATGATGACCGAACTAGGGTTACCGATTGTTGATGCAGATATTGTAGCACGAGATGTCGTAGAACCAGGAACAGAGACATTAGCTTTAATTGCTGAAAGCTTCGGACAAGCTATTTTGCTTGAGGATGGCAATTTAAATCGAACAAGGCTGGGGGATATTATTTTCCATGAGCCTGCCAAACGCAAAATTTTAAATGATATTATGCATCCAGCCATCCGAAAAGAAATGCTACGTCAACGTGATGCTTATTTAGAGGCAGGGTATCAGCATGTTGTGATGGATATACCATTGTTATTTGAGAGTAAGCTTCAGCATTTTGTGGAGCGTATCATTGTCGTATCGGTCAGTGAAGAAGTTCAGCTTCGACGCTTAATGGAACGTAATAATTTATCAAAAGAAGATGCTTTAGCACGTATGCATTCACAGCTACCAATGTCTGTCAAAGAAAAAGGCGCAGATGCGGTTATTTATAATAATGAGAATATAGAAAATACAGAGGAACAATTAAGGAAAATCCTCAGTTATTGGAATGTTATTTAATGGTTTCATTAAGATGCGTAGCAAAATATGTTTGCTGCGCATTTTTTAATGGGGAAACGACATAATAAGGATTAATTTTTCAGAAAATAAGAACTTTTATATTGTGAATATATAATGTTCATCTTTTTTAAAATTGTGTTATACTAATCACCATAAAGTATATAATTAATTAATCTGAGTATGTACTCACAGGAGGATATTATAAATGACAGTATCAATTGCTATTAATGGTTTCGGACGTATCGGACGTATGGTTTTCCGCCAAGCGATCGTACAACAGGATTTAAATATCGTTGCAATTAACGCGAGCTACCCAGCTGAAACGTTAGCACATTTGATTAAGTATGACACAAATCACGGAACATTTGAAGGTACGGTAGAACCAGCAGGCGATGCTTTAGTTGTAAACGGTAAACGTGTTCAAATTATTAGCGAACGTGATCCATTAAAATTACCTTGGGCAAAAATGGGTGTAGATATCGTTATTGAAGCTACTGGTAAATTTAATGAACGTGACAAAGCAGCAATGCACTTAGAAGCGGGCGCTAAAAAGGTTATCTTAACAGCACCTGGTAAAAACGAGGACGTAACAATTGTTTTAGGTGTAAATGATGACAAACTTGATATTGCTAAACATGATGTTATTTCAAATGCTTCTTGTACAACGAACTGCTTAGCTCCAGTAGCGAAAGTATTGAATGACACATTTGGAATTGAGAATGGCTTAATGACAACAGTTCATGCTTATACAAATGACCAAAAGAACCTAGACAATCCACATAAAGACTTACGTCGTGCACGTGGATGCGCACAATCCATTATTCCAACATCTACAGGTGCTGCAAAAGCATTAAAATTAGTTTTACCTGAATTAGAAGGTAAGATTCATGGTATGGCATTGCGTGTTCCTACACCAAACGTTTCTTTAGTAGATCTTGTAGTAGATTTAAATACGGATGTCACAGTTGATGCTGTCAATGCTGCATTCGTAAAAGCTGCAACAGAAGGTCCGATGAAGGGCATTTTGAACTTCTCTGTTGAACCATTAGTATCTTCTGATTACAACACAACTACTTACTCATCAACGGTTGATGGACTTTCTACAATGGTATTAGGCAGCCGTAAAGTAAAAGTACTTGCATGGTATGACAATGAATGGGGCTACTCTGCACGTGTAGTAGATCTTGTGAAAAAAGTAGCGAATGCTTTAGAAACAGTAAACGCATAAAAATTTCATCGTGAGCACATTGAAATCTAAGTGATTTCAATGTGCTTTTTTTATGCAGAGGAATACCGAAAATGGTTAAGTGTTATGTTATTTGTGCTACAATGGCAATCCTTCTAGACCTCTTAAATTTGAATAATTTTCTTGTACTTTAGGTGCTTTAGGTTTATCATGTGCTCACAAACATGAATGCACTTTTCTTACATGTAGGAAATTTGTTATAATAGAAATATTAAATTGTTGTAAATCAGGAGAGTAATTATATGAGATGTCCATCTTGCCAATTTAACGGAACGCGTGTTGTGGATTCGAGGCCAGTAGATGATAATAAAGAAATTCGTAGACGTCGTGAATGTGAGTCGTGTGGCTTCCGTTTTACAACGTTTGAAAAAATTGAAGAGACACCATTAGTCGTAGTTAAAAAGGAAGGTTCACGAGAGGAGTTTAGCCGTGAGAAGGTACTTCGTGGACTTATTCGTGCTTGTGAGAAACGCCCAGTAGCGCTTGATGTACTGGAGGAACTTGTCCTATCTATTGAAAAAGATCTTCGTCGTATAGGCAATTCAGAAGTACGCTCAGAAGACGTCGGTGAAATGGTAATGGATCGCTTAGCTAAAATTGATGAGGTAGCCTATGTGCGATTTGCCTCGGTTTACCGTCAGTTTAAGGATATTAATGTTTTTATTGAGGAAATTAAAGATATTATTCAACGTCAAACGGAGAAAAAATCATAGAAAACAGAGAGGATGAATGACGTTGATTCATTTATATAAGGAATTGCAGCCTGGCGATCCTTTCGACATTCGTCTACCTCATGCATTTTCTACACAGGAGCGTCAATTAGTTACATTGTTTTATCAACCATTAACCGGCTCGGAGCCAATTAGCCTTTATTTAACGTTATGGGCTGAAGCTGAACAAATGCCAAAACAGCAAATGACCCATTATTATTTAATGAATGTGCTCGGATTGCCCATTGGTAAAGTGTTTGAGGCCCGTATTGCACTGGAGGCAATCGGTTTGCTACGCACATGGAAAAAAGAAAATGCGGGTGAGCGTAGTTTTTTATATGAGCTACAGCGCCCACTTGATGCAGATAGTTTTATGAAAGATCCGTTGTTGTCGATGTTTCTGTTTAGTAAAATCGGCGAGCAGGCCTATCGAAACTTACGTCAGCGCTTTATGTCACCTGTAAAGGACAAAGAATTTAAGGATGTGTCTCGCGCCTTTATTGATGTCTTTAAGCCTGTTCATTCTAATATCCCATCCGATTTACAAGTGGATACGAGTCAAAAGGATAAACAGCAAAAAGTATATCCTTTTTATTTGGAGCAATTTGATTTTGATTTGTTGCAAGCAGGTTTGTCAGAGCAATTGGTACCTTCCAATTTGTTGACATTAGAAGTACGTGAAGCGATAGCGAAACTGGCATTTTTATATCATTTAACAGCCCTTGATATGCAAAAAGTGGTCATTCTTGCTTTGGACGATGATTTAGGAATTTCCCAAGAACGTTTACGCAAGGCTGCTGCCGATTTTTATAAATTAACAGTTTCAAAGGAGCCGCCAAAACTAGCAAGAGTAAACGAACCTCTACCAGTAGCAGAAGTGGGGCAAAAAACGAAGGATCAGGAGCTCCAACATTATTTAGAGACAACAGCTCCTGTTCAAGTATTACGTGATATTAATAATGGTAAAGAACCATTACAAACGTCTGTTCAACTTGCAGAAAATTTAATCGTTCAGCACGGCATGCCAATTGGGGTAGTCAATGCATTATTAGAATACGTTATGCTAACGACAGATATGAAACTACCTAAAAAATATGTGGAAACGATTGCTGATCACTGGGTACGTAAAAATGTCCAAACGGCAAAGGAAGCAATGGAGCTTGCACGCCAAGAGCATGATAAATATACTGCTTGGAAAAACAAGCCACAAACTGCAAATAAAACGAGTCAACAGGTCAAAGGACGTTCAAGAAATCAACGTGAAGAAAAAGTCCCCGAATGGTTTTATAAACGTAATGAAAAACAAGAGGAAGATGCTTCTAGCACGATAGACTTTGAAAAAGAACGTCAGAAAATATTGGAAATGCTAGGAAAAAGTGAATAGCAAAGAAGGTGAGCAACAATCGAACCTATAAATGGACCATTAAAACGAGCAATAAATGTACCGTCGTTTCAAGAACGCTATGAAGCTATGCGACGTGAAATTTTAGAACATCCACAAGTACAGGAATTTCTAGCTCAACATGCAGATGAATTAAACTACGAGAATATTGAACGAAATTTACCAAAGCTTCATGAATTTATTAGTCAATCTACAGAATGCTGTGGTTGCGATAATACCGAACACTGTACCAACTATTTAAAAGGCTTCCTCCCGACATTAAGAATCGTCAGGAATTCTATTGAAATGGACTATGTTCGTTGTGAGCAAAAGGTACGAGAAGAAGAACGCCGAGATGTTGCGAATATGATTGCAAGCATGCACATGCCAAAAGATGTGCTCCAAGCGACCATTCAAGATCTAAGTATTGATGATGAATCTCGCGTCGCGATTGCACAAAAAGCGGCTCAATTTGTAAAAATGACAAAAGAGTCAGGTCAACTACCCTCCAAAGGGTTTTACTTATTTGGTAAATTTGGTGTTGGGAAATCTTTTGTGCTTGGTGCTTTAGCTAATGAGCTAGCATCGATTAAAATTCGCTCTGTTGTTGTGTTTGTCCCAGAGTTTTTACGAGAAATGAAAAATGCTATAGGCGATAATACATTAAACGAGAAAATAGATTATATTAAAAAAGCTCCAGTCCTAATGTTGGATGATTTAGGTGCAGAAACTATGACGGCGTGGACGCGAGATGAAATTTTAGGAACCATTTTCCACTATCGTATGGCAGAGCAATTACCAACGTTTATCACGTCTAATTTTAATTATGATGAATTGGAGCACCATTTAGCACAGTCACAAAAGGGTGATATTGAAGTTGTAAAAGCAGGACGAATTATGGAGCGTATTAAAGCCTTGACTATACCGATTGAAATGCGAGGTAAAAATCGTCGTATGTAACATTGGTAGTTGCATTTTTCGACAATCGAGCGTATACTGACTCATATACTTAATATCAACATGCATTGATGAGGACATGAATTTTGTGTATCAGCTTATAGAGAGGGAAGTCATCGGCTGTAAACTTCCTAGTGTCGGCACATTATTTACTACCTACTGAGCAGCGAAAGGGATAATCTTTCGCCGGTCCCTAGCCCGTTAGCTAGCCTTGAGCTTCGTCTGACTTTAGATAAGTCGGAAGGAAGAAGGGTGGAACCACGAGCATACGCTTCGTCCCTTTCGTAGGGACGGAGCTTTTTTGTTTTCTAGCACATATGAAGAATGCCCTAGAATGAGAAGGAAGCTGTTCGAAATGTTGAAGACTCCGCTCGCAAAGGAGTTGTAACCACTCCAAGAGAGGAGAGAACCGCTCAAAAAAGTGGTCACACAGCTCGCAAAGGAGTCGCAACCGCTCCAAGAAGGGGGAGAACCGCTCCAAAAGTAGTTCACACCGCTCCAAGAGAGGAGAAATCCGCTCCAAAAGACTTGAGACCTGCTCAAATAGGGTGCCCTAATTTCTAGCTAAGCTGAAATACTCGAACGATTGCCTGATTCACTCATCAATCATTATGAATTTAACACAACTAAAGGAGTGCAAAGAATATGTCAGAAATGATTAAATTAACTTTTCCAGATGGCGCTGTAAAGGAATTTGCAAAAGGCACATCAACTGATGACGTAGCATTATCAATTAGCCCAGGCTTACGTAAAAAGGCTTATGCGGGTAAAATTAACGGTGTGTTAGTGGATTTAAAAACACCAATTGAAGAGGGTGCAACAATTGCAATCATTACACAGGATGATGAGGAAGCTCTTGAGATTTTAAGACATTCAACAGCTCACTTAACAGCGCAAGCTATCAAACGTCTATTCCCAGATGTAAAGCTTGGTATTGGTCCAGTTATTGAAGGTGGTTTCTACTATGATATTGACTCACCAACACCAATTACTGCTGAAGATCTACCTGCAATTGAAAAAGAAATGAAAAAAATTATTGCTGAAAACCTAGAAGTAGAACGCAAAAATGTAAGTCGTGCGGAAGCTCAAGCAATCTATGAAGAAATTGGCGATGAATATAAATTAGAATTACTAGAAGCTATTCCTGCTGATGAGCAAGTGTCTATTTATTATCAAGGAGAATTTTTCGACCTTTGCCGTGGTATTCACGTACCATCAACAGGTAAGCTTCGTGAATTCAAGCTTTTATCTTTAGCGGGTGCTTATTGGAGAGGAAACTCTGATAATAAAATGCTTCAACGTATTTATGGTACAGCGTTCTTCAAAAAAGAAGAATTAAAACATCACCTACAAATGTTAGAGGAAGCAAAAGAACGTGATCACCGTAAAATCGGGAAAGAATTAGACCTGTTCACAACTTCTCAAAAGGTAGGGCAAGGTTTACCACTTTGGTTACCAAATGGTGCAACAATTCGTCGTGTTATTGAGCGCTATATCGTGGATAAAGAATTATCACTTGGGTATAAGCATGTTTATACACCAGTATTAGGTTCGAAAGAGCTTTATCAAACTTCTGGTCACTGGGATCATTATCAAGATTCTATTTTCCCACCAATGGAAATGGATAACGAGACATTAATTATGCGTCCGATGAACTGTCCTCACCATATGATGGTTTACAAAAACAGCATGCATTCTTATCGTAACCTACCATTACGTATTGCAGAGCTTGGTACAATGCACCGTTATGAAATGTCAGGAGCAGTTTCAGGCCTACAACGTGTACGTGGGATGACTTTAAACGATGCTCATATTTTTGTTCGTCCAGACCAAATTAAGGCGGAGTTCCAAAAAGTTGTACAATTAATTTTAGAAGTTTATAAAGATTTTGATTTAAATGATTACTCATTCCGTCTATCGTATCGCGACCCAGCGGATACTGAAAAATACTTTGATGATGATGCAATGTGGGAAAAGGCACAAAGCATGTTAAAAGAAGCGATGGATGAGCTTGGCTTAGATTACTTCGAAGCTGAAGGTGAGGCTGCTTTCTATGGACCAAAACTTGACGTACAAGTAAAAACAGCGATTGGTAAAGAAGAAACTTTATCAACAGTTCAATTAGACTTCTTATTACCTGAACGATTTGACCTAACTTATGTTGGAGAAGATGGTAAACCACATCGTCCAGTCGTTATTCACCGTGGTGTAGTATCAACAATGGAACGTTTTGTTGCCTTCTTAATTGAAGAGTACAAAGGCGCATTCCCAACATGGTTAGCACCAGTACAAGTGGAAGTCATTCCAGTATCAAATGAAGCTCACTTCGACTATGCAAAACAAATTGAAGAACAATTAACTGCAGCTGGTTTACGTGTAGAAATGGATGACCGTGAAGAGAAATTAGGCTATAAAATCCGTGAAGCGCAAATGAAGAAAATTCCGTATATGCTTGTCATTGGGGATAAAGAAGTTGAGGCAAATGGCGTGAATGTACGTCGTTATGGCTCAAAAGATTCTGAAACAATTAGCTTTGAAGATTTCCTAGCAACGATTAAAGCTGAAATTACTAAATAAGCATTTACAAGAAACCCTCGCTTGCATAAGTGAGGGTTTCTGTATAAAATAAATCTTACTTTTGTATAAAATATTTCATTCTAGGTCAATATGGTAGAGATAAGAAATTAAACATTTGACAACTTATCATATACATGCTAATATAATTAAGGTTAATGAATACAAAGTTTGTGGTTGAAGTAGAGGCTGCCCGCTTCTCACCTGATACAACGCTTTAAAGGCTGTGAACAGGTATGACACGTTGAATTGTTTTGCGTAAACTTGCGCATGCACATATAGCGGGCGGACATCTTCAAAAATGTCCGTCCTTTTTTTATGGACATGACAAGAGGATGTACCGTTCAACCGGGCAAGGCTTTGCCCAAACCATGTATTCGCGACAACTACTTGGAGGTGGATTACTATTAGCAAAGACATGTATGTAAACGAAGGCATTCGCGCACGTGAACTTCGATTAATCGATCACAATGGTGACCAGCTTGGTGTAAAGACACGTAATGAAGCGCTAGAAATCGCCGCTCGTGTAAACTTGGATCTTGTCCTTGTGGCCCCTCAAGCCAAGCCGCCAGTCGCTCGTATCATGGACTATGGTAAATTTAAGTTTGAACAGCAAAAGAAAGACCGTGAAATTCGTAAAAATCAAAAGGTCATCGTAATGAAAGAGGTTCGTCTGAGCCCAACTATCGATGAGCATGATTTCCAAACGAAGTTACGTAATGCGATTAAATTCCTTGAAAAAGGCGATAAAGTAAAATGTAGCCTACGTTTCAAAGGTCGTGCGATTACACACAAAGAGATTGGTCAACGTGTGTTAGATCGTTTTGCTGAAGCTTGTGCTGAAGTATCAACGGTAGAACAAAAACCGAAGATGGAAGGCCGAAGCATGTTCTTAGTTCTTCAACCAAAGAACGAGAAATAATATTAGACGAACAGTTTAGGAGGAATTCGACATGCCAAAAATGAAAACTCACCGTGGAGCTGCGAAACGTTTCAAAAAAACGGGTTCAGGTAAATTAAAATACGACCGTGCTTATGGAAGTCACTTATTCGCAAACAAATCTACGAAACAAAAACGTCACCTACGTAAAGCAAACATCGTTTCATCTGGTGACTTCAAACGCATCAAATCTTTACTTGTTTACATGAAATAATTGACTACAAAAAAATACTAACATTCATTTTTTAATGAAAAGCAGGAGGTAATTCATATGCCACGCGTAAAAGGCGGAACAGTGACGCGCAAACGTCGTAAAAAAGTATTAAAATTAGCTAAAGGTTACTATGGTTCAAAACATACATTATACAAAGTTGCTAACCAAGCAGTAATGAAGTCAGGTCAATATGCATACCGTGACCGTCGTCAGAAAAAACGTGATTTCCGTAAATTATGGATCACTCGTATCAACGCAGCTGCTCGCATGAATGGTCTTTCTTACAGCCGTTTAATGCACGGTTTAAAAGTTGCAGGTATCGAAGTTAACCGTAAAATGTTAGCTGACCTTGCTGTAACTGATGCTGCAGCATTCACTCAATTAGCAGACGCTGCAAAAAAAGCAGTAGCTAAATAATAGTTGACAATGTCAATTATTATTTCTGCACCGAAAGCGTAGCGACAGGTGCCAAAAAGACTGATGGATTTTTCCATCAGTCTTTTTTATGTTAGATTAGTAGTATAACGTTTTTTGATAAGGAGTAGAGAATGGGACAAGCATTATTAGCTTATATGGGTATACTATCAATTGTGCTGCTCATTTTAATGGGTATGGACAAATCTCGTGCGAAAAAGCATGAATGGCGAATTGCAGAGCGCACTTTGTTTACATTAGCTATTGTAGGAGGGGCAGTTGGTGGTGTACTTGGTATGTATTTATTCCGCCACAAAACACGCCACAATAGTTTTGCATTTGGGTTTCCACTACTAGCAGCCATTCAACTATTTATTGTTGTACAATTGTGGGTTTAAACGAAAATAAGAAAAACACATCCTCATGAAGAGGATGTGTTCCGCATAAGCTGTTCAATGGGCTGCTTCCAATTAATTTTAGCACTTGGATAGTTCAATAAAATTTCTTGCTGTAAATATTCAAAGTCGCTCTTGGTGAAGCCTTGCAACGTTGCGGCATCTCGAGCA
>NZ_DAMDAY010000005.1:0-6053 GCF_032093475.1 Lysinibacillus sp.
AATGGAACAGATTGGTGAAAATGAGATCAATGCTGTTTCTGTAAGTAATCATTTTGCTCAAGTCCGCATCGATAACTTAGTATATAAAGTATCTTTGACAGCTCCAGATATGTCTTTTAACACGACAATTGACTTATCAGGAACTGCTTATCTTAAGAAAAATGATGATGGTAAATGGAAAATTTATAATGTTGTTCTTGATGAAGATGACGATGACCAAGATTGGAAAGAAACATTAGAAACTGAGATCAACTAAGTACGAAAAAAGCGGATTCATCTCAAATCCGCTTTTTTTTCTTATTGTCTAACAATTCAACATCGTTTGCCTCTTGTTAAGAAAGGGTAAAGTCATCAATTTGATATTCCAATCATTTATGATATTCAATGAAAGGGCACGATTCTATAGATAGAATCGTGCTTTTTCTTTAGTATAAGTGCAGATTATGGGAATAGGATAATTGTTAGCTATTTGGGCAAAGTAATTGTTAAATCATTATTGTAGGAGAGATGGATGTGGGAATTCGAATTTTAATACTACTCACTCTACTCTGTTTTCATGTTTCATCGATAGCAAATGCTGAAACCCCACTAACAGCTGTATTTATCCGTGATCATCAGCTATGGCTCAAAGAGGGGAGTCAAGAAATACAACTTACGAAGGACCGCTATATATATTCGCCGAAATGGTCATATGACGGTCGTTTCATTGGATATATTGATGGTGATGAAAAGGGAGAAAAATCGGATTTATTCATTTATGATAGGAAGGAAAAAGACAGCTACCAACCTTACGTAAGGGTCGTAACCTCTGACTTTAAATGGTCACCGAACAAAAATCAGCTGGCCTACACCGAGCAAGGTATATTAAATGTGACAAATATACAGAATGGCCGCCCACAAGGATTTGAAAATGTCTCATTAGGTGTTAGTGCTTTTGAATGGTTTCCAAACGGCAAAGAATTTATTGTTTCATCACAATCCAACCTACTTCCTACAGGATGGAGCCCAATCCCACTGTATAGAATTCCGGTAGATGCAAATCTTGCGAAGGATAAGATAAAGCCTTTTTTTACAATTCAAACGAAAGTACCTGACTTATTTGGGATTGATGCCGATTATTTTAAGTGGAGTTCTGACGGCAAGTGGGTTAGCTTTTTAGTTGTACCTACAGCTTCTTGGTCAATGGACAGTAATACATTAAGTGTTTTATCATCACAAGGAAAATATTTTCAAGCTGTGGGGAAAATGTTAGGGTTTAAAGATTGGTTTAAGTGGGCTCCATTCGCCAATGAATTAGCTTATATATCAGGAGAAGGAAGATTTTTCGTTGAAAACAAGCACATGACGATTGCCGAAATACCTACAATTAAACAACAAAAAGAATATACACCTGAAGGCTTTGTAGACCTTGATCTGGAATGGTACTCTAAAGATTTAGTCATTGTGGCTCGTGCAAAAGAAAACAAGGAGTGGAAAGTCGGTCCTGTACCAACTATGTTCACAGCTCTTTACGCTATCAACATAAGAACGGGAGAGCAAAAACAAATTACATCTCCAGGGGAGAATGAACTTGACGAAGATCCTCAAGTTGTTGGACCCTATCTTACTTGGTTTCGAAAGAAGGCAGAGCAAATGAAAGGTGATGTATGGGTAAAAAATACTTTAACAGGTCAAGAGTATATTTGGCTCAAAAATGTAGATTATGCCCCAACATTTTTCACACCAAAGCAAAGCCCTTAAAAAATCTAACAACAAGCTGGCGCGATTCTTGAAAAAGAATGGTGCCTATTTCTATAGAGAGTGGTTATTTAGATATGGTTCTTCAAAGTTATAGAAATAATTGAGTTTTGTCCAATTCAATAGCCACCATCAATCTATTCAAAACGTATGAATAGCAATCCAACGGGAACAATAGTGATAAAATGGAGGGTTCGAAAGATGAGAAGACTTTTTGTATTAGTATTTATAGCTTTTATTACCTTGAATCTAACAGGTAATGTTGAAGAAGTTTTTGCAAATAGAGACAACGAAGAATTTAAAGATATTTATGAGAGAAAAGTTCCCCAAACATTTCATTTTACGTATGATTACGAAAATCTTTATAAGTTCCTTGATATGAGTGAAAAAGAATACAGGTCTGAATGGGATAGCGGAAAGACGATAGCTGAAATGGCCGAAAAACATGAGATCTATCCTCAACAATTGATATCATACCTAGCGGAAAAACAATTTGAAGCACTAGATAAAGCACTAAAGAATGGGGAAATTGACCGTTACTTTTATTATGATTACGCTATATCTTATATGAGGAGCGATATTATTGAGTTTATTAATCGAAATCCAAATAAATAAGAAAAAAATTTGATCCAAATGTTGATCGAGAAAAAGCTTCCCAATGCAAGGTTTAGGATGTTGTTACCTAACTTTGATTTGGGAATGCTTTTGCTGCATAAAGCACCTGCTAAAAAAGAGCTGCCAAAGCAACTCCATATCTTGAATTAAATGCCCTTCGCAAGATCAGGTACTATGCCAAAGCTCAATTTCTTATTTATTATCGTTACTCAGGCACATTTCTACAATTCGATTGTGCCAAATATTATATAAAAAGAGTTGTAAATGTTTATGTTAAAATCTAGGTGATTTAAGTAGTTGTGTGAATAGGAGGACAAAAAGATATGAAAAGAGAGGGAATAGTTAAATGGTTTAAAGAAGAAAAGGGGAATGGTCGTATTATGCTTGACGGAGAGAATAAAAATGATGTTTTCGTTCATTTCTGTTCAATCTTACCTGATAACGAAAGGTTTTCAGATGGATTCAGGTTTCTTAAAGAAGGACAAAAAGTATCATTCGATTTAATAGAAAAGCCTAATTCTACTGAACAGAAACAAGTTGCGGAGAATGTAATAATTAATTCTGATTAAAGTATGATTAATCATCAAGGGCATTTCTTTTTTCCTTCATAATGTTTCGATATCCAGGAAGAGGGAGGGCTAATTTGAAAAAGCCAAATTAATAAAAAGGGTTCCGAAGTTTCTTTCGTTATTAAAAAAGAAAACCCACTTATTTGAAGTGGGCTTAATAATTACCGAAATGATCATTCAAGGAGTTAATCTATTGATGTCTCGCGGGAAAGCACTTGCCTCCCGAACGTTCGTTAATCCAAGGAGTTTTGCTGTTAAACGTTCCAGACCAATAGCAAAACCTCCATGCGGTGGCACTCCATATTTGAATGTGTTTAAATAATTTTGGAAGTTTTCCTCGTTAAGTCCTTGTTCTCTGAATGATGCTACAAGCATTTCATATTCGTGAATTCGTTCGCCACCAGATGTGATTTCAAGACCTTTAAATAAGAGGTCAAAAGATTTAGTTAATCCATTTTTTGCAGGCATTGTATACATTGGTCTATTTTCTTTCGGGTACTCTGTAATAAAGACAAATTCACTCCCCGTCTTTTCTTTTATATAGTTTGCAATCAGTTTTTCTCCTTCAGTATTGAGGTCACCTTCTGGCATTTCTTTTTTATAACGCTTCTTTAAAATTTCTCTTGCTTCATATAATGATAGTTTTGGAATATCAGTTATAGTGGGGACCTCAATTTTCAAAAGCTTTAACTCGTTTTCATTTTTTTCTTTTACTTTTTCAAACATAAATTTTATAACTTCAGTTTCTAGCACCATTAATTCTTCATAATCTTCTATAAAAGCCATTTCAAGATCCAGAGAGATATATTCATTTAAATGTCTTGAAGAGTTGTGCTCTTCCGCACGGAAAACAGGACCCATTTCAAATACACGCTCAAGACCTGAAGCCACCATCATTTGTTTATAAAATTGAGGGGATTGTGCAAGGAATGCTTCTTTCCCAAAATAATTTAATTTAAAAACATTGGCGCCACCCTCCGCACCTTGAGAAACAATTTTGGGTGTAAAAATTCTGATAAAACCCATATTTGTTAAATATTCACGAAATGCCTCTTCAAGAGTTGATTTTATTTTAAAAATTGAAGCTATTTTTTCATGACGGAGTGATAATACCCGATGATTTAAAAGGTTCTCAAGTCCTGTGTTTACTTCTTTTTTATTTACTTCAAAAGGAAGTAAACTATTTTTGTTAATCACTTTTACTGACTTTAGAAGCAGTTCAATGCCAAGTCCTGTTTTATTTGTTGAAACGACTTCTCCGATAGCTTCGATAACACTTTCTGTTTCGATAATGATGCCAGCAAGTTCTCCTTCTAAAACACATTGCAGTTCACCAGTTCGCTCTCTTATCACTAAAAAACTGATATTTCCAAGGTGCCTTACTTTTTTTACCCAGCCTTGGACTTTTACCGTTTCTCCCACTTTTTTTATACACTCGTTGGCAAGTGTACGTTTTAGATTTGTATGCATGATGGTTACCTCCCAAATTTTTAATCCTTTTATTTTTTTATCATCATCGTCATCATCCACGGACACTCACCTCCTTAAAATAAAAAAGCTCCCGCCCCTGACATTTGTCAGGGACGAGAGCCTATCTCGCGGTACCACCCTAATTGCTGCATATGTAGCCAACTCATTGCTTTTAACGGTTGCAAACCGTCTATCCTTACTTATTTCAGGATACCACTCACAGATGTCTTTCAATCATTGTTTAACACAATCTTTTCAGCTACCGATTGCTCTCTTTCGTTAAAGGGAATGACATACTTATTCTGTTCTTCGTTTTTTAAATATTTGAAATTTATTATAGTCATACTTTTTTGTATTTTCAATAAAATTATTGGATTTTGCTAATAAATTTTTTAATGTGACCCCCAAATAGGGACCTTATTGTAGAAAAGTCCCTATAGTTCAAGTGGATTTTTTCACAAACTAGTCACCTTAGTTTCACACTATAATACCTCATTGCTTTAGGAATTCCCTTAATTTCAAAAACTCCATTATAAATTAGGCTTCTCACTCTATACTCTATAAAAACATCGCCTAATTGATTGTGCTGTCCATAAACTTCCCCGATTAACCTTGCAGATTTCATAAAGTCTTTTTCACTTTGCTTAGCATGCAAATGTTGTGCCGTATTGACAATAAAATCATCCAAGTAATCTTCATTAACCGTATTAATTTTGTTATTTTCCCAAATCCTCACCAAACCTTTTGATTCTGCTAATGCGATCCATTCTTTTTCAAATCGTGTTCTATCCTCATCAGTTATTGGTGCTGATAATTTTTCATGATAGATTTTGTTTAAGTGTTCACCGTTTACTTCGCCCGTATGGATATCTAAACACCCAAATTCAGGTGTGTTAAATAATTCCTGAAAAGCAAATGTAGTATTGATCACGAAAATCTTATTCTTTTTTTCTTTGAGCAAGTATAAAAGATAGCGTAAGCCAGTTTGCTCATTTGCATTTTCAGCAGTCCATATAACAATAGGGGTCTCATTGCTTAAACCATCTATTTCTATAAGTGTTTTTGAAAATCTATTTTCGTACTCTTCCTCAAGATAGTCATCGGAATAATTAAGATGGTCCTTCAACCATTCATGTCTGTACTTACGACCAACCTCTTGATGAAGTGCCCAAATAGGACCAACAGAAAAGAAATCGGGAAATCCGATTACTTTATTCTCACGCCCTAATCCTACTCGTAAAGAACCAGCAGGAGATTCGCCAAACACAATATGGACTGTTGAATAATCTCGCTCAACATGATTGCTATTTTGTACAACTTCAAAAAATAGATGGTATAAAGAATTTAATTGTTCTAACATTTCCTCTGGTGAATTCTTTGATTCCTGCATCACTTTTATTCGCAACATCATGCTTAATAAAAGGTTCTTTGCTTCGCTACCGCTTAAATCTTTTATTGATTTATGTATCTCTTCTAACACTAAAATTCACCTCGTTATTTATTGTTTCTTTGCGACCTACAAGATGCTCAACAGGCGGAGCAATAGGCACTGCTTCAACTAAAATATTAGCAATATTTTTAGCACCAGCTTTTGAAATAGTAAAGCATAGTTCATCTTCTTCTATCCACTGGTTTAAGTGCTATCCTTCACTTTCAGGGTTC
>NZ_DAMDAY010000005.1:6153-9483 GCF_032093475.1 Lysinibacillus sp.
TATCCATCGCTTTGAGCATTTTATCCACCACTTTTTGATGGTTATCCTTCAATTCAGGGATTCTATCCACTGGTTTAAGTGCTATCCTTCACTTTCAGGGTTCTATCCATCGCTTTGAGCATTTTATCCACCACTTTTTGATGGTTATCCTTCAATTCCAAGGTTCTATCCGCCAATAATAAGGTAGGATACAATTGAACCCATTTCGCAACAGAGTGAGAACATAACTTTTTAAATGCACTTTTATATTTTACATGATTCTGGAATAAAAAAACAATTTTCCTAAACATGAGGCAGAGTTTCTCACCTTGAAAGCCTACGTTTAAGTCAAAAGTACATTAATTATAATTTATCTTAATTAAACGCCGCATTTTTTAGAAAAGATTTGTCCTTTTTTATTTTGATTCAAATTTATGGAGTAACATCTATTAAGGCTTCTAAAGAGTTCGAATAGTTTTATAATTTTTGGAACCTTTGTTATTTCTTTGCGTCAAACTTGCGAGTTATATCATTAATTTTGAAAGGGGAAATAGGAGTGTTGAAAAATGCAATCATTTCAGGGGTTTTATTTAGTTCAATTATGTTGGTTGGCTGTAATGGAGAATCAGAAGTCGAAGAGATAGATGTTTCTGAGAATAAGGAAAATGATGCAAATTTATCACCAGAATCAAGTTTTTTTTCAGAAGTACATAATGAAATAATGGGATCTATTCCAGAACAAACGAATCTTAATAGCGAGTCAATAGGTGCAATAATGGTCGATGGTAATTTTAAAGATTTGACTGTATCCGTAAGTTTTCCGAAGGATGTAAAAGTTGCTGATACGTTAATTCAACAAATTGTGGAGGATTCTATAAAGAAAGTTTCGGAAAAAGAAAAGGTCACAATAAGCAAAGAACATATAACAATAAAAATTGAGAAATACTAACGGAGAATTTCTTAAATTAATCAAAATACTATTTTACATATCATGGTAAAGTGATATACTTGAATTAACTTTTATGAATGGAGGCTTCCGAATGATTGATATCCTATCTTTGAATCGTTAATTTTATACGTTCAAAGGCTCTGCTTATGCTCAGAGATAATAGGATAGATCTGTCTTTTTACGGAAACCCTTCATGATACGGTTATATACCAGGGGACATTGTCTCTGCTTTTTCTATTTTTTTTTAGAAAAAGTGTCATAAAGATGGATCCAATTGAATCATTCTATATGTTTGGAGCATGGGCAGATTGCCTATGCTTTTTATTTTTTCGATTTTGTTTTCTTATAATAATTGGAATTAATTGCAGCCTAACAAAATAGGATGAAGCGGAGGAGATTCTTAATGACAGGAAATCATATTAAAACGGCACGAGTTTGGTTTATTACCGGTGCTAGTAGTGGATTGGGATATGAATTTACGAAAAGAGCTTTGGAGTTAGGGGATAAGGTAGTTGGAGTTGCTCGAAATATTGAAAAACTGAAGGAGTTACAAAGCCAATTTGAAGGAAGGTTGTTGCCCTTAAGACTTGATGTTACGAATAGAAGCGATGTTTTTGCTACAGTAAAAGAAGCTATTAAACATTTTGGACAAATTGATATTGTCATAAACAATGCAGGTAATATGACTTTAGGAATGATTGAAGAATTTAAGGAAGAAGAAGTAAGAAGTCAAATGGAAACGAACTTTTTTGGAGCAGTTTGGGTTTGCCAAGCAGTCATGCCTTACTTAAGGGGGCAAGGTTCAGGTCATATTATTCAAATATCTAGTATCGGTGGACTCATTACGGGCCCTATGTCGGGAGTTTACAGTGCTAGTAAATTTGCTTTAGAGGGATTGAGCGAGGCTTTAGCACAGGAAGCTGCTCATTTTGGAATAAAAGTAACGATAGTAGAACCTGGGGGATACTGGACGAATCTTTATTTAAAAATGGGCTTCACTACACAGAAACTAGAATATGATTCATTACGTGAGGAATTGGCTAAACAAAATGCAACAGAATCCGTTGATAGTGCTCCTAAGTTGGCGGCCGAAGCTATTGTGAAACTAGTTAATTGTGAAAATCCGCCTCTTCGATTAATTCTAGGAAGCGTTGTCTACGATTTAGCTATTGAAAATGCGGAAAAACGGATTGCCATATGGCAGGATTGGGAATCAGTCAGTCGATCTGCGGAACATGCTATACCTGCACCAGATGGCTATGGAATGATCGAATAGAAAATAACGATGAATGGGCGTAATTCTACAATAAGAATTACGTCTATTTTATATAAAAAGTGACAATAAATTGGATTGTTATATAAAATAGATAGTGATTATTGGTTAAAGGGGATACGCACTCATGAAAAATATTTTTAATTCTATACATTCAGTAGAAGTATTAAAGCGTATTGATCAATTAACTCCAAATGCGCACCCACAATGGGGGAAAATGAATGTTGCACAAATGCTAGCGCATTGTTCGGCTTTTCAAGATATTGCCATGGGAAATTCCTTTCCACCAAGAGGGTGGCTAGGAATAATAGTCGGAAGGTTTGCGAAGCCAATTATGTACAATGACAAGACACTACCTCGTAATATGTCTACTATTCCAACGATTTTGATTGCAGATGTTAGAGATTTTGAACGAGAAAAAGAACAGCTTAAACAAAAAATAATCCTATTCCAAAATAACGGACCAGAGAAATGCACCACGCATCCTCATCCTTTTTTCGGTAAACTCACTTCTGAGCAATGGGGCATAGGAGTGTACAAGCACCTTGACCATCATCTTACACAGTTTGGGGTTTAAATAGGGGACAAATGGGCGAATGTTAATTCAAAAGTAGCCAAAAGAATAAATTCTAAATAGCTACTTCGAATGTCGTACTATGAATCCTTTTTAATTTTTTAATACTAAGTTATTCGGAGTTGTTTTAATAAACTTCGTGAATATAAAACGTACAAGTGGGCCCATAACGATAAGTTGCAATGGGTATGCTACAATGAAATTTTTACCAAACACTGAGAGGTAATCCTTGATTATCGAGTTGGAGGAAAAACCATTGTGAACATAACTTATGACTAAGCCGTATATGGACATGAAAAAGGCCATTCCAATAACCATACATGTGGAGATGGTTAAAACCTTAAAAAGCATATTATTCGTATTAGCTGTGAATCGAAAAGCTATTTTTTGTGCTACAGGTCCAACAAGGTACAAGTCAAGAATAATGGCAACCATAAACCCTAAAATAAAGTCAGTAATTCCTCCAAAGAAAGAAATTTGTCCAAATGTATCATTAAGGTAAAAATTATAAAGTGTCATAACAAGTACCATTCCAAAACACATTATTAAACCAAA